>JAZUJG010000001.1:0-3433 GCA_045642645.1 Acutalibacteraceae bacterium
GGATATGTTGCCGAAATAATGAAAAACCCGGAGCTTGCCGAAATAAAGGCAAAACTCGGGCTTGATGAAAACTCCGTGGTGCTCTGCTTCTCCACCGAGGGCGATACCGATAAGGAGAATTACAAAAAGGTACTTTCAAAATAACACCGAATACAAAAATGACGCAGGAGAGCACTCCTGCGGCATTTTTTATAACTCACCGTTAAATATCTTTTTTGTATTTTCGCTGAAATCAAAGCAGGTCAGGTCGCGTTTTCGCTCAAGCGTTGACGGTGACTTGAAGCCGAGTTCATAAAGCCAAACCGCATCATAACCCGTTTCGCAAAGTGCCTTGTAAAGCTCATGCCAGTCGATTTTACCCTCACCCGGCAGCCAGTGCTTTTCGTCAACGAAATCGTAATCTGAAATGTGCGTTGTGATTATTCTGCCGCCCACGCGCTTTATGAAATCGGTTATTTTTTCACTTAACAAATGGTTTGTGTCAAAGCACACGCCGAGGCGGTCATCTGCGCTTATCAGTTCAAGTATTTCATCCGAATTTCTGCCGAGACAGGTGCGCGGCAGGTCTTCAACCGCAATCACCGCACCGCGTTCGTCGGCATACTGCGCAAGTATTTTCAGGCTCTGCTTGGAAGTCTGCATCCGAATTTCGCGCTTTTCTGCGGAAATTATCGGCTCGCCGCTCGGGTGAACAATAAAGCGTTTTATACCGACGGCGCTGCCCTTGTCAATAAGCGCTTTCAGGCAGTCGAGTGTCTTTTCGCAAATCTTCGGTGATGAAATGTCAATATCCGAAAACGGCATAAACGGCAGGTGGAACGACCAAAGCTCTATGCCGTATTTTTTTGCGAGCGCGGCAGTGCCCTCAAAATCAAAATTCAGGCATTCCGAAAGATTTACCGAAATCTCCATAACCTCTATGCCTGCGGCGGCATAGCTTTTGAATAATTCTTCGTTGATTTCCTTACCGCAGGATGAAAGACCTGTTCTCATAATTTCGCCCTCTTAAAATTCAAATTCAAGTGTAATCAGCTTATGCGCGCCGAGCTTAACTTCCGCTTTGCCGCCGTCGCAGATTTTTCTTATCCGCTTTTCTTCAAGCGTGTTTTCGTGAACTGCCTTAACATTCACATTCGGCACGGTCAGTGCCGCAGTTACAGCCGTTTCGGTGTCGGCATTGTTCAATAGCCTTACAATGAGCGTGGCGCGTTCGTCGGCGCGCTTTATTGCCGTAACCGCCGCACCTTTCACATCAATGAACGAGCCGCTTCCCGTAAGTATCTTTTCGGGGCGCACATATTCGGGCAGTACACTGTCCTCGGTGGCGCGGTTAAATAAGAATTCAAGCGGTTTCGTAAATTCGTTTACCGCCTTGAACAGTTTTTCGTTACTGCCGTTATAGGGGATAAGCGCAAGCTCGTAGTCGATGTCGGTAAGGTTCTGCGCCTCACGGCATTTGTATTCGGGCGTTACCGCAAATGTGTTGGTGTCAATATCTTCAACACACCTTAAAAGCGTGAGGGCAAGTGAGCGTGTGCCGTCATCGGTGCATTCATATTCATAAATTCCCTTTGCGGCAACGCCGAGCCCCGCACCGTTTTCACTCACGCAGCAGTAGTCAATGCACGGCTTTGTCGGGTAATCCTGCTCGCGCGGCAGCTCACTGTCAAACGGCACGCTTATTTTGCGCTCCGCGTGGTCAAACGGCTGACCTGCCGCGGAATATACCGCGTTTTGCAGGTGAGAGGGGAACAGTACGCGCAGACGGTGGTAGCGGCTGCGGTTTTCTATATGAATATTTATGTGTATTTTACCGTCGCCACTGTAAAGAGCAACCACACATTTTATATTAAGCGGCTTGCAAACATTCTCGCGGTGCTTTCTGTCGGCGGTAATGCCGTCGGGAATGTTGAGCACGGTGCTTATCTCATAAGCCGCGCCGAGCGGTGTATCATAAAGGCAGCTTATTTCCGCCTTGTCGGCGGAGTAAATCCTCCGTCTGTCATACTGCGGCTCGCAGTGCACATATACGCTGTCCGCTTCGCCCGTATCTTCAAATAAAAGCTGCGACTTGTACACGCGCGAATTGCGCTTGTCGGTAACATCAAAAGTGCCGTTGCCGTTGAATTTTATTGTAAAAAACTCGTTTTCAAGCACATTCGGCTCTTTTTCGAGATTATAATATCTGCGGTTGTCGACGCGCTTTTCGTCGGCAGTTTTATTGAAATCAAGCCTTACCCAGCCGTACGGCGCGATTTCGGGTAAATCGACTATCGCTTCAACCTTGTAACGCTTGCCCCACGTGGGATGACCGCGGCGCGGATTGTAGCGCACATCGCCGCAAAGTTCCATATCGATAACCTCAATATCCACCGCCTTGCCGTCGGGTGCGGTAAGCTCGAAAAATCCGTCGCAGAAGCCTGCGGGAATGTCAAAATTCACCTTGCGCGCACCGGCTGCCTTATCGGGCGAAAGGTTGAAAACATACACGGCGGGGGAACTGTCGCCGCAGCTCATAATGTACCTTAAAGCGCAGTCCTCCTCCTGCTCGCAAAGCGAAATGCACGCGCCGTAACGCGCCATAACCTGCTCAAATACCTCATCCACCGAGCAGCAGCCCAGACTGTCGTGCGCGTGGTTTTCAAGCACATATTTCCACGCTCTTTCAAGCGCCCAGTCGGGATATTTCGCCCCGAGCATCCACGCGAATGCCGCAAGCGGCTCAAAACGGTCTGTAAGGTGCTTTTCCGCTTCGTAATGGCGTTTTTTCTGCCGCGGATGCAGTGCGTTGGTGCTTTCCAGAATATCCTCAAATGTATATAAAAGCTCGCCCTTTACACATTCGGGCTTTTTGCCTGCGGCTTCGCAATCTTTAAGTACCGCATCTGCAAATTCCGTCGGTGTGGACTGCTTCACCTCAATATCGGGGAATAACGCACGGATTTTCTCAATAACCTCAAGTAAATCCGCCTGCGCCCACGAGTGATCAATACCGTTGAGCCAGAACATATTATTGCTTTCGGAGTTAAACAGTGAATATTCGCGCAGAGCGTTCACGCGGTTTTTAAGTCCGCGGCGGTGAAATGTTACGCCGTCAATTGTTTCTTCAAAATCGTCCTCGTTTTCAGGCAGGGTAGTGGCAAAGCCGTAGCCCGAGCGCGAATAAAACATATTCACCGCAGAGCCGTCGGGAGCCTGCCATTCGTAAACGCTTTTTGAGTTTTTCGGGTTGCCGCGCCAGGCCATAGCGCCGTGAATGTCAAATCCGTTATATATCTGCGGCATCTGCGAGGCGTGGCCGAATTCGTCAATTTCATACGAAAAGCGCATGGCGCCGCCAAGCTCCTCGCTCTTTTTTATGCCGTATTTCAGATTTCTGACAAGTGCTTCGCCGCCCACGATATTTTCAAGCGGCTGCGTGTACCACGGACCT
>JAZUJG010000002.1:0-3523 GCA_045642645.1 Acutalibacteraceae bacterium
ACCTCGGCATTGGGGAGAATGTAGCGCTTACCCTTTGCACCTGCGGAGAAAAGGAATGCCCCCATAGATGCCGCCATACCCATACAAATGGTGGAAACATCGCATTTGATGTACTGCATGGTATCGTAAATGGCAAGACCCGCACTGACGCTGCCGCCGGGGCTGTTGATGTAAAAGCTGATATCTTTTTCGGGATCCTGCCCCTCGAGGTAGAGAAGCTGAGCGATAACTACGCTTGCAGAAGCATCGTTCACCTCTTCGGAAAGGACAATAATTCTGTCTTCAAGTAATCTTGAGTAAATGTCGAATGAGCGTTCTCCTCTGTTGGTCTGCTCTATAACATAAGGTACAAGTGGCATAAATTCGGCCTCCTTTTTAAATATGGGGCGTACGCCCTCAGTTGATTATTGGAAACAGCCGGCTGATTATTCACCGACTTAAAAACAGACACAAACCGCCGCAGGCAAAAACTTGACTGTGGCGGTGATGCGTACAATGCTGATTATTCGGCAGCTTCGTCTTTCTTCTTAGCGGGAGCTTTCTTTGCTGCGGGTTTCTTTGCGGGCTTTTCGGCATCGTCAGCAGCTGCTTCAGCCTTTTTCTTGGCGGGAGCCTTCTTTGCGGGCTTTTCGGCATCGTCGGCATCGGCTTTCTTCGCCGCCTTCTTGGCGCCTGCCTTGGCATTCTCTTTAACGAAATCCATAGCCTTGCGGCAAGCAAGGTCAGCCTTGACATCCTCAACTGCAATAGCCTTTTTGATTTCTTCAACGCTCATGCCGTAAGCATCGGCATAGCTCTTGATTTCGGCATCGGCATCCTCGTCGGAAATTTCGATTTTTTCAAGCTTGGCAACGGTTTCAAGTGCAAGGCGAAGCTTAACCTGCTTAAGAGCGCCTTCCTTGTAGCTTTCGCGGATAGCGGTTTCGTCCATACCGGTGTACTGAAGGTACATATCCATGCTCAAGCCCTGGGACTGAAGTCTGTATGCGAACTCGTTATACTCACTGTCAACTTCCTTGTCGACCATTACCTGCGGGATTTCGGCAACAACATTATCTACGAGAGCATCCATAACGCCGTTCTCAAACTCACGCTCTGCGGCTGCTTCTTTTCTTGCCTTGATATCTTCCTCAATGTGCTTTTCGTAGTCTGCTACGGTGTCAAACTCGCTGACATCCTTAACGAACTCATCGTCATAAGCGGGAAGCTCTTTTTTGGATATTTTATTTACCTTTACTTTGAATACCGCAGCTTTGCCTGCAAGCTCCTCTGCGCCGTATTCCTCGGGGAAGGTAACATTAACATCAAATTCTTCATCAACCTTGTGACCGATAACCTGATCCTCAAAACCGGGGATAAAGCTGCCGGAGCCGAGCTCGAGGTCATAACCCTCGCCCTTGCCGCCGTCGAATGCTACGCCGTCAACGAAGCCTTCAAAGTCGATATTGGCGGTGTCGCCCTTTTTGGCGGCTTTGCCTTCAACCGCAACAAGCTTTGCGTTCTGCTCAAGAACTCTGTCGATTTCTTCTTTAACATCGCTCTTTTTAACAGTGACCTTTTCTTTTTCTGCGGTAAGGCCCTTGTAAGCTTTAAGCTCAACCTCGGGTTTAACGGTAACTTTGAGTTTTACGGTGAAACCGTCGGCGCTGATGTCGGCGAGTTCATCTTCAAACGGAGCGGAAACGGGAACGATGCCCGCTTCTTTAACGGCTGAATCAAAGAGTGCGGGGTACTCTGCATCAACTGCATCATACCAGAAAACCTCTTTGCCGTAGTAATTTTCGATAACGTGCTTGGGAGCTTTGCCCTTGCGGAAACCGGGAACGTTGTACTTGCCCTTATTCTTGTTATAAGCGCCGATAACGGCTTTTTTGAAGGCTTCGCCCTCAAGTGCGATTTCGAGAGCGTAAACATTCGTTTCAACTTTTTCGCAAGATTTTAAACTCATTTGAAAAACTTCCTTTCGATTTACATAAACTAACTGCTGAATTATATCATAAGATTTCGCGAATTTCCACTATTTTTTAAAGAAATTTGCATTATTTGATAAAATAATTACAAATAAATGTGAAAAAACGCATTTTATTCGCCTCTGTAAAGGAATTTCGGGCAAAATTCAAGTCTGTCGGCAGAAACAAGAGTGAAAGAGATGCCGTCATCCTCTATATGAGAATTCTCGGGAGCAACGAAGCCGTGAAGGTGCCCGAAGTAACATTCTTTTATTTTGAACTCCCTGAGCACAGAAAGCAATTCCTCACACCGTTGAGTTGCGGAAATCGGCGGATAGTGCAGGAAAGCGACCACATCATCCGAAAGCGTTTTTGCCGCCGTGAGTGAAGCACGCAATCTGCCCGCTTCGCGCAAAATCACTTTTTTGTCATCGTCGGACTTATCGTCATAAAACCAGCCGCGTGTACCTGCGATCGCCCTGCCTTCAACGAGAAAGGCGTTGTTGTGGATGATATCGACGGTATCGAAATCACCTGCGGCGAGAAAGCCCTGCATTTTATTCATGGTGTTCCACCAATAATCGTGGTTACCTTTAAGAATATACTTTTTACCGTTGAGCGAATTGAGAAATTCGAAATCGGGTTTTGCCTCATCAAGTGACATTGCCCACGAAATATCGCCCGGAATTATTACGGTATCGCTTGGCTCAACAACTCTGTTCCAATTATACTCAAGGCGTGTGACATAATCGTCCCATCCCCTGAAAATATCCATGGGCTTGTCGGTTGAGAACGAAAGGTGCAAATCGCCGATTGTAAAAACGGACATATTACCAACCTTTCACTTATATGCCGAGCATACCGAATACTACATCCGCCATTTCTTCCTTAGCGGCAACGCGGTCAAACCTCACCTTTTTACCCTTTAATGCGGAAAGCTGTTTGGGTGCCTCGAGACCGCTGAGTGCTTCGAGAGCGTTTACGGTTGCAAACTCATCGTCATACGCCTTTGCATCGCCAACAGCTTCAAGCACCGCCTTTGAGAACTTAAAGGGTGATGCGGTGGAAGCGATTACAACCGGAGTTTTGTCGCCGGTGAAAGTGATATATGCGTTGCAGACATTTATTGCGACGGATGTATGAGTGTCGGCAAGGTAATCATAAGCGGAATAGGTTTCACCTATTGTCTTTTTGGTTTCGGCATCGTCGCAGCAGCCTGCATCGAAAAGCTCCGCGAGCTTTGCGCGGACATCTTCGGATACGGTATATTTGCCGTCTTTTGAAAGAGCGCCGAACCAACCCTTGATAATATCGGAATCCCTGCCGCAGAGGATATAGAGAAGCCTTTCAAGGTTACTTGAAATGAGGATATCCATTGACGGAGAAACAGTAGTATAGAACTTGCGGTTTCTGTTGTAAGTACCGGTCTTGAGGAAATCGGTAAGAACGTTATTTGCATTGGATGCACAGATAAGCTTATTTATCGGCACTCCCATTTCCTTTGCAAAGTATGCGGCAAGAATATTACCGAAGTTGCCTGTGGGAACTACAATATTTATTTTATCGCCGAATTT
>JAZUJG010000003.1:0-2333 GCA_045642645.1 Acutalibacteraceae bacterium
CAACTGCGTATTTGTACCTGAAAAATCTGCAGGGCGATGTAACTGCGCTTGTGAGCGACAGCGGCGAAATTGTAATGACTTACACATACGATGCGTGGGGAGCGGTTTCCTATTCCGTATCGACTATGCAGAATATGCAGCTCGCCGTTTCGCTTTACAACGTGAACCCGTTCACCTACCGCGGCGAGAGCGATATGAGAGTCTGGATAAGATACTGAAAAATGCAACACGGTCTGTAAATTCCGATTTACAGACCGTGAGTTTATTTATAAGATACGCCGAGTGGGCAAAAACGGCGCTCCTGCGCTGTTTTCAAGCCGATTAAGCCATTGTGTCAAGCATTTTGCGCGTAACCTCATATCCGGTCTTTTCGCCGTTCACATATTTTTTGAATTCCTCAAGCATACAAACAGACATTCTTTTGACCTCTCTGCCGCTGCTGCCGGCGATATGCGGTGTGAGTATGCAGTTGGGCAGGGTATAAAACTCACTGCCGCTTTCGGGCGGCTCGGGGTCGGTAACATCAAGTATTGCGGTAATATCGGGGCGCTGTTCGAGTATTTTTATGAGGTCGGCTTCGACCGCCTGCGCTCCCCTGCCCGTGTTCAGAAATGTGCAATACGGCGGCATTTTTTCAAACAGAGCGCCGTTGAGCATTCCCCTTGTTTGCTCATTATTCGCAAGGTGATTTGAAATAACATTACATTCCGAAAACACGCGTTCAAGCGTTGTTTTTTCCGCGCCGAGCTCTGCGGCGGTTTCATCCGGCAAAAACGGGTCAAAGGTGAGCACGCTCATATCATAATCTTTAAGCTTTTTAATAACGAGCTTACCTATCATACCCGCGCCGATTATGCCGACCTTGGCGCCGTAATTGCCGGGGTAATTCTTAAATTCCTTTGCGGCTTCGGCATAGCTGCCTGCGCTTGCGAGTGCCGAGGATTTGAAAAAGCCCTTATTTGCAAGCACTATCTGTGCGGCGGTGTATTCCGCCACGGGCACGGCATTCACCGCCCACGCCGAAAAAACCTTTACACCGCAGTTAAGAAACGGGCGCGCAAATCTCTGCACCGTGCCTGCGGCATAAAAAACGCATTTCAGCGACGGAAAAACATTGCGGATTTCATCCATACTGAATACGGGCATCCCCCAGGTTGAAAAAATGTATTCGGTATCGCAAAAGCTGTGGGAATCGCAAAGCACCTGCTCCTTTGAATAGCAAACGCCGTCAAAATCCGCATTTTTGCGCAGGTAATCAATAACGCTTTCGTCATACACTCTGTAAAAATCCGCATTTGAGTTGCAAATTGCCGCGGTTTTCATTATAGCGCCCCCTTTGTTTATTTATTACATTTTATCACCGTACATTCAAAAAATCCACAAAAATAATGAAAACTGTTGAATGTGCTGCTTAAAAGGGTTATATTTATATTAACACATAATATGAGGAGATAATGCTATGAATAAACAGCTTCCCATGAGATTTGCGCACCGCGGTCTTTGCCAGCACGCTCCCGAAAACACGCTCGGTGCTTTTGAAGCAGCCGTGGTATTCGGCTGCGAGGGTATAGAGCTTGATGTACGGCTTTCAAAAGACGGTGTTCCCATGGTCGTGCACGACCAGACGCTTGCAAGGCTTACGCAGGGCGCACAGCCCGGCAAAATCTGCGAGCTTACCGCTGCCGAAATTCAGGCGGCTGATATTCCTTATGCAGGAAATCTTCTGCCATACGCTCCGCCCGTGCCTTACAGTGAAAATCTCGGCTCGGTTGCGGTTTACACGCCCGAAGAAGTTGCCGCCGCAAAGGAAATCGACAGACGCATTGCGCACATAATGACCTTTGCGGAATTTGACAGATGGTATGCCACGGTTAAAGAGGATGTTACCGTTGAGGTCGAGCTCTGCTCCGACGGCCTTGTTATGCCGATGTATGAAACAGTAAAGAACTCACCCAACCGCGCAAGGTACATTTTCTTTTCCGGCAACACGCCCACAAATACCGAAATCAATTCGCTTATAAAAGAGCACGGCAAGCCCGAGTGGCTCCGTCTCGGCGCAAATCTGCGCAGGCTCACACCCGAAGCTGTTGAGTTTGTTGAGGATGCTTCGCTTTACGAGGTCGGTCTTAATGACCAATGGTTTACCGAGGATGATGTTAAATACCTTAACGGCAAAGGCATAAAGGTATTTTCAAACCTCGGCGACTATCCGGAATGGTGGCAGACCATAAATGAACTTAACATTGAGGCATTCAAAACGAATTATGCCGAAGCCTACACCGATTGGAAAAAAGAGAATGCATAAAAAGGTGAACGAATGAAACAGTACAGCG
>JAZUJG010000004.1:0-7471 GCA_045642645.1 Acutalibacteraceae bacterium
CCTTTACGGCAAATGGGGCAAAGAGCGTGCTTTGCAGAGAGCTCCCCTGCACCACGGCATTCAGACTATCCGCAGCAAGCGCGGCTCATCGAGCCATTTCCACAATCCCTTTACCGCACTTGTTACGAAGGGTGCGACGGAGACTTACGGTGAATGCTACGGCTTTAATCTTGTTTACAGCAACAACTTTTCGATTGATGTTGAAGTGGATATTTACTCCTGCTCGCGTCTTGTAATGGGTATTAACCCCGAAACATTCAGCTGGAAGCTTGAGCCCGGCGAGAGTTTTCAAGCACCCGAAGCCGTTATGGTTTACACAGATAAAGGCATCGGCGAAATGAGCAGAATTTTCCACAGACTGTATTCAAACAACCTCATAAGAGGCAAATGGAAAAAGGCAAAGCGCCCCCTGCTTATAAACAACTGGGAAGGCACGGGAATGGACTTCGATGACGACAAGCTCGTTTCATTTGCGCGCCACGCCAAGGATATGGGCTTTGAAATGCTCGTTATGGATGACGGCTGGTTCGGTCAGCGCAACAGCGACGATTCATCGCTCGGCGACTGGTATGTGAACGAAGAAAAGCTCAAAGGCGGGCTCGGTCATCTTATTGAGCGCGTAAACGCTCTCGGTCTTAAATTCGGAATATGGTACGAGCCTGAAATGATTTCGCCGGATTCGGATATTTACAGAGCGCACCCGGACTGGTGCCTGCACACCGAGGGCAGAGATAAATCCATTGCACGCACGCAGTATGTTATGGACTTTTCGCGCAAGGATGTACGCGACAATGTTTACGCCCAGATGTACGATGTGCTTTCAAAAAACAAAATAGATTATCTCAAGTGGGATTTCAACAGAAATCTTACCGAGGTCGCCTGCGCGGAGCTGCCCGCAGACCGTCAGGGCGAGGTCTTCCACCGCTTTATACTCGGCACATACGAGATAATGGACAGACTTATTACAGATTTCCCGGATATGCTGCTTGAAAACTGCTCGGGCGGCGGCGGTCGGTTTGACCCCGGTATGCTCGCTTACTCGCCGCAGATATGGACAAGCGACAACACCGACCCCATTGAGCGCCTTACCATTCAGTTCGGCACATCGCTGTGCTACCCCGCTTCCACAATGGGCGCACACGTAAGCGCAAGCAGCCGCACAGGCTACGAAACAAAGACGAATGTCGCGCTCTGGGGCACATTCGGCTACGAGCTTGTCCCCGACAAGCTCACCGATGAGCAGATTGCCGAAATCAAGGAGCAGGCAAAGCTCTACCACAAATATTACGATGTTATACACTACGGCGACCTTTACAGACTTATAACTCCGTTCGAGGATGAATTCAAGGTTGCGTGGGAATTCGTGAGCGAGGACAAGAATGAAGCGCTTGTGACCGTTGTGGAAATGAAGCGTTTTTACAATGACTTCTTTATGCTCAGGCTGCAGGGACTTGACCCCGAAAAGATTTATGAAATTGAAGAAACCGGCGAAGAATACAGCGGTGCGCTGCTTATGAATGCAGGCGTAAACCTTTCAACACGCAGAAGCTTTGACGGCAATTCGTTCAGACTGCACCTGATTGCGAAATAAAGATATATAAAGGGTCTGTCGCATTTAGATGCAGAAAGCGTTTTCTTCGCCCCGACGGCGTATAACTGATACTCCGAGTGGGCGAAAAAACGCTTAGAAAAACACATAAAATCACAATTTTATAAAAATATAATGGCTTTACGGTTTATTAAACGCTGAATAAACCGTAAAGCCATTGTCTTTTATTATTCTGTTTTTCGTTCTGCGCTAAATGCGACAGCACCTTATTTACGGCTCGCAAACCGGCTCGCCTGTGTACCAATCGTAATTTACCGTTTCGCCATTGATGCTCCACCTTGACGGTATGCGTTTATACATCCAGTCAAGCGGCTCGGCAACATCTGCCTGCTTTGAAGCGACGGCATAGGCTTTTCTCAAATCGTCAAGCCCGTTTTCTTCGAGAACACCGGGCTGGCAGGAAACGAACAGCGGTGAGCCGCTGCGCGCGAGTAAATCGAGCCATTGGCGGTTGAGCTGCCACGGAATATTTCTGCCGAGGATACCGACACAATCGGCATCCACCATAAAGAATGCTTTATTCTGCGCAAGGCGGAAAGCGAGGGTGTTTACACCGTAAGCGCGGGTTATGCCCCACTTTCTGCCGCTTGTATCGTCGCCGATTCTTTGTAATTCAACAAGACCGGCGCAAAGATGACCTACCGTATTGCAGCCGATAAGGACTATCCCCTCTGTCTCCTCGCGGATAAGGCGGTAAAAATCAAGCACGATTTCGGCGCTTGTTTTGGTCATATCGGCAAAGTGCCAATCCTTATGTTTTGTAATTGAGCCGTTAAGGTGTCTGCCGTAGTCGCCGAAAATATCCACTGTGGAAAAATCGTGCTTTATGAGCTTATAGCCCCACGATTTTATGCGGCGCAGATCCTCGCGTAAATGCTCCTGCACAGCCGGAACGGTCGGGTCAAGATAGATTTCGCTGTTGCCGTTTTTCTGAGCAAGGCACATTTCGGGATGCTCTGCGGCAAGCGATTGGTCGCAAAGCGGTCTTATCCAGATACCCTGCTTAACACCGAGCTTCACGAATTCATCGGCAAGGGTTTTCATATCGCCGTAGCTTTCCTTAGGAAACCACGGTCCGTTGCATCTGTTGATGCTCCAGCCGTCATCAATTACCATAAACGGTCTGTTTTCAAGCCCTTTTGTTAAATCGGCAAGCAACTTTGCATCGGTGAGTATTTCCTCGCGCGAGCTTTTGCCGTAGGCATAATACCAGTTATTGCTGCCGTAAACCGGCTCTTTGGGCAAAATGGGGTCGGTACACATAACGCGGCAGAAACGCTTTGTTGCTTCAAACGCGCCGATATTTTCATAAACCTCGTTTACAAAGGTGCACATAGCCAGCTCTCTGCCGCAAAGATGCACGCCGCTGCCGCCGTTTCTTACATCAAGCCACGCGGTAACGCCCGCTTCGCAGCAGGTAAAGCAAACAAAGCTCGACGGGCGCACTTTAACGCCGCATCCGACGGTAACATTACCGCAATTCGCCATAAAGTACCACGGCATATAATAATCGCAATCGGGTTGGCGCCACTGCATATCGGCGTATGAACGGCACCATTTATCGCCGAGTGTGAGTGTTTCGGGATTCAATTCGCAATTCCAATGCAGACGGACAAATCTTACATATTCACTGTCGGCTTTAAGGTAAGCCTTCAGTTCGCCGTTTTCAAGCTCAAAGCGCACGGCGGCATCCTTTTCGCAGCCGCTTTCGCTCATAATGAGCACTTCATCGGGTATTCTTAAAATATCAAGCATTTTAATTCCTCCGTTTATTTTTTGCCGTCTTTCGGCTTAACATTTACAGAATAATATGTGTAATACACCACAAATCCCGGTTTGGCGCCGTTCGGCTTTTTGATGTTCTTTACATCGGAATAATCGACCGTAACCACAGTTCCGCTTTTTGCGGTGCTGTAAAACGCGGCAATTTCGGCGGCTTCGACTATGGCATCATCCTCGATTTCGCCGCCGTCGGCACAGAGAATAACATGCGAGCCCGGAGTTTTCTGCGCGTGCAGCCAAATATCGCCTTTTTTGGCGGTTTTGAATGTAAGCTTATCGTTCTGAATATTGTTTCTGCCCACAAGCACGGTATTACCCTGCGAAGTCTTGAATTCAAGCGGCGGCAGCGGTGCTTTTTTCATCTGCTTTTTGCCGTTTTTTTTGGGTTTTATAAAACCTTCGGCAATAAGCTCATCCTTGATTTCGGCAAATTCGCGTTCAAGTGCGGCATGTTGGAGCATACCGCGCACGCTTTCAAGGTACAAAAGGTCATTTTCGCCGTCTTCAATCAGCTTTTTCAGCATCGTTTCGGCGGTACACGCCTTGCGGTATTCCTTAAAGAGCTTCTGCGCATTTCGTGCGGGCGTAAGCGCGGGATCGACCTCGATTTTGATTATATTGTTATTATCGTAGTAATTTTCGACCTCGTAGACGCTTGCGCCTTTCGGCAGCTTATACTGTGCGGCGTTTATCAGCTCGGCTTTTATGCGCAGTTCGTCTCTGCCTGCGCATTTTTGCAAATCGTCGCGCTGATTATTGAGCTTACGCGATGTGCGTTCAATGCAGTTTTCAAGCTGCTTAAAAAGCTCGGCGGCTTTGGAACGGGTGCGGGTAATTCTGTCACGCTCGGAATAGAAGCCCTCAAGCGTTTCAAAAACATCGGATTTTTCTATATTCTTATATGCCGCGCCGTATTGCGAAACGGGCATAAAGGAAAACTCAAGCGGCTTGCCTGCTTCGTCAAGCACAATGCAGGGGTGCGGTTCGTTTTTGGTTACAATGGATTTAAGTGCCGATATTTCGGCAAGCAGGCGCATTTTATCATCGGAGTTAAGCTCCTGCACGCCCTTATCCTCACCGCAGGCGCGGTATGCGATTTCACGCGAGAGAAGCGGTGAAACACCCTGAAGCGTTTTGAGCACCGCACCGGAAAGGCGTGAGCCGGTCTGCGCAAGAATTTCGGCGCAAACATCGGCAGGCTCGGCAAAGCGTATATCGGTTTTGGTCTGCGCGGGCGGCAGTCTATACTGTGCACCCGGCAGCACAAGGCGGTACGATGATTTTTCGCTGTCAACACGCTTTACGGCATCGATAACCCGGTTTTCACCGTTGAGCAGTATTATATTACTGTGCTGCGCCATTATTTCCACAACAAGCGTAAGCTTTACCCTGTCGCCTATTTCATCAACGGCATCAAAATTAAAGAATGCCACGCGGTCAAGCCCCTGCTGCTCAACGCCCGTAAGTGTGGCGCCGGTAAGACGCTTTCTCAAAAGCATACAGAGCATCGGCGGATTCTGCGGATTTTCCGGCGTTTCGCGCATAACGGCAAAGCGGGGTGCATTTGCATCTGCCGAAAAAAGCAGCTTGTGCATCCCCGTTCGCGTGCGCATAATGAACACCAGCTCATTTTTTGTGGGCTGATGAATTTTATCGACCTTGGCGCTGGTAAGTAAATCATTTACCGCCGCTGTAAGAAAACTTAAATAAATTCCGTCAAGTGCCATAAATCAATAAGTAATAATCGGTGTTTTACCGTCGTAAACCACGGCTTCAAGCATTCCCTCAAACTGCTCACCGAGCAGATTATAAAGGTGCTCGCAAACCGGATTTTCGGTTTCGTAATGGCCTGCGGCAAAAAGGCTTATGCCATTCTGAGCCGCATTCAAAAAATCGCGGTAAGAAGCATCGCCGGTAAGAAGTGCATCTGCGCCGACAGCTGCGGCTTCAGCCGTAAAATCACCGCCCGAGCCGGAGCAGAATGCAACTTTTTCTATCGGTTTGCCGCAATCGTTATAGCGCACTGAGCCGCCGAGTGCGGTTTTTAATTTTTCGGCGAACTGCTCTGCGGTGCAGTTTTCGGTTTCACCGGTTTTCAAAAACTCAACATCGGTAAACCTGACATTTTTCAAGCCGACCTTGCGGGCAAGGCAATCGTTCACGCCGCCCACGGCTTTATCGAGGCAGGTGTGAGAAGAAATAAAGGTGATGCCCGATTTGACCGCTTTACTTAAAAGCGTGGTGCTTTCAACAGATTTTACGGGATGAAAAATCAGAGGATGGTGGGTAATTACCAATTCGGCATTCTGCAAAAGTGCAAAGTCGATAACCTCGGATGTAACATCGAGAGCGATAACGGCTTTTTTGACTTCGGCATCAAGCGAGCCAACGGAAAGTCCGCAATTATCCCACTCGGCAGCGGTATTGAACGGTGCCGCAAAATCAAGAAAATCGTATATATCCTTAATTTTCATTTTTCTTTACCCCTTTATGAAGAATATCGTACCTGATTATTGAAATGAGCAGCGAGGTCATTGTTACGCACTCGGTAATAACACCGGCAACCGACCCTGCGCTGACATTGTAAATGAGCCAGCACGGTGATGACGGGAACGTGATAAAGCGTATTTGTTTTTCGCTTTTCATCCAGTTTGCTACTGTGGAAAGAATCATGGCAAGCGGCGGCAGAACGGAAAACGGCCCCGACCACGTAACTACGCCTGCAATAAGGCACAGTGCAATAAAGATATAAAGCCACACTCTGCTGCGCGCCCATTTTTTGCCGTTGTTTATAAACACAACACTGCGGCAGAAGCCTATAAAATTAAGCGCCGCGCCCGTATACTGACCGAGAAGAACATAATGTAAAATGAAAAGCAGAGCCGAAATTATCTGCACAAGCAGAATATTGCGGCGTTTGGTTTGCTGAAAAGCTATAAAATTGCCTGCCATGCCGCAAAAGCCGATAATCTGCGAAACTGTATGTAAAGGTGTGTCAAACATCAAAAAACTCCCTGAGTGCTTCCGTTATTTCAAAAAGGCGCTTTGTTTCATCGGTTTCGCCGTTCTGAATAAGAGCATCGTATTTTTTACGCATTCTTGAATATTGGCGGCGCATAAACTCCGCGGCGCATTCGTTGTGCGGCAGTTTGCCCGTGAATGTTTCGGCGGGCGTAAAATCGCGCAGCGCGCCCGTGTAAACGGCATCAAGGCAGATATAGAATCTGTCGCCCTCTCTGACGGCAAGCTCGGTGCCGATTTCAAAGCCGTTTTGCCAGAGGTATTCGCGCAGTTCCTCGGCGCGGCTCTGCGGCTGAAAAACGAAATGAAGATTCCCGTTTTTAACCCACGGTGTTTTTGCCATAAGCTCGGCTATAAGCGTGCCGCCCATCCCGGCAAAGACAAATTCATCGGCTTCGTCGGGCGAAAAGGAATCGAGCCCGTCGGAAAGCTTTAGTGTTATTTTTTGCGAAAGTCCGTATGCGCGCACTGTGTTTTCGGCATTTTTGAGCGGCATTTTACGCACATCAGCGGCAATCGCCGAATTAACTCTGCCGTTCATAACAAGGTAAGCCGGCAGGTAGCCGTGGTCGGTGCCTATATCTGCAAGAATGCCGCCGCCCCTTACGAGAGATGCGGCGGCAGCCAGCCTCGGTGTGAGTTCAATACTCATTATTTTGCAAGAAATTCGTTGATTCTGGCAACGAGTTCATCGGCATTAACACCGTGAACCATACAAGCCTGACCTACGGTCTCGCCGCGTGATGCGGGACAGCCGAGGCAGTGCATACCCATTTCAAGGAAAAACGGTGCGGTTTCGGGTGCATTGTCGAGAATTGTGCCGATAACGGTTTCTTTATTGATTGTCATAAGTTAAAACTCCTTTATAAGCTCTTTAGTAAGAGTATAACACATCATTTTAAAAAAATAAATAGTTATTAAAACTTTTTAAATAATAAAAAACAGTTGATATAACAGTAATGAAATGTTAAAATAAATTATCATTTACTCGGAGGTAAATACAATGCTTCAAAAAGATTTTAAACCCGTACTTCGTTTTATGGTAGTCAGCGATGTTCA
>JAZUJG010000005.1:0-4090 GCA_045642645.1 Acutalibacteraceae bacterium
AGCGATTGACAGTTGAAAACAACATATAAACAAAAGTCACGCCGTTTGTAAAAAACAGCGTGGCTTTAACTTTTGCCCGAAATCGCAGATTGCGGGCAAACCGGGCGGCACGGGGTGCGGCCCGTACCGGTTATCCTATTCAGCGCAGTTGTGAAAAGCCGCGTTGTTTACAAATTTCTGAAAACTGAAAACCGAAAACTGAAAACTCGTATTGACATTCCCCACAAACTGTGTTATTATGATTAAAATCTTTAAGTCGATACGAGATATCGGCAAGATGTGCAAACTGTGGGTATGTATAATCCGCTTTATCAGTGTAACTGCGCCTTGCCGTATCTGCGGCAAGGCTTTTTTTGAGGGGGCGTTAAGATGGCGGAGCTTGGTAATGTTAAAATATTCGAATCTGCCGCCGTTCCCGCTTTTCTTACGGATGCGGATTTATCTTTCATTTCCTCGCTTGATTTTTCAACGGTAAACGGCAATATAATTATTCTTCCCGGCTTTTGCGATGTGCATGTGCATTTTCGTGAGCCGGGATTTATTTATAAGGAAACGGTGCAGACGGGCTCGCTTGCGGCGGCTCACGGCGGCTATACCGCGGTGTGCACCATGCCGAATTTAAACCCCGTGCCCGACAGTGCCGAAAATCTCAGCGCAGAGCTTGCGGCGATTAAAAACGGCGCGGCAATAGCGGTTTACCCCTACGGTGCGATAACGGTTGGTCAGCAGGGCGAAAAGCTTGCGGATATGCACGCTATGGCGGAAAATGTTATCGCATTTTCCGACGACGGCAAAGGTGTGCAGAGCGCGGATATGATGCGCGAAGCGATGCTCACGGCAAAGTCGCTCGGCAAGCTTATTGTCGCGCACTGCGAGGATAATTCACTTCTGCACGGCGGCTATATCCACAAGGGCGCGTATGCCGAGGCACATTCTCACCGCGGAATCTGCTCCGAAAGCGAGTGGAAGCCCATCGAGCGCGATTTGAAGCTCGCCGCCGAAACGGGCTGCGGCTACCATGTGTGCCACATTTCGTGTAAAGAGAGCGTTGAGCTTATACGCGATGCGAAAAAAAGCGGCGTGGATGTCACCTGTGAAACGGCGCCGCACTACCTTATACTTGATGAAAATGACCTGCGCGAAAGCGGCGATTTCAAAATGAATCCTCCGCTGCGCTCAAAGAACGACAGACTCGCGCTCATTGACGGCGTGTGCGACGGCACCGTGGATATGATAGCCACCGACCACGCCCCTCACAGCGCAGAGGAAAAGGCAAGGGGGCTTGAAAAAAGCGCTTTCGGCATAGTCGGTATAGAAACATCGTTCAGCCTTTTATACACCGAGCTTGTTAAAAAGAATGTCATAAGCCTTGAAAAGCTTGTTGAACTGCTTGCGGTTAATCCGCGCAGGCGCTTCGGCATAGCGTATAACGGCTATACGGTATGGAATTTGAACGATGAATACACAATAGACACAAAAGATTTTCTTTCAAAAGGCAAATCGACACCGTTTGCAGACCGCAGTGTGTGCGGCAGATGCTTACTTACGGTATGCGGCGGCGAAACAGTATATAAGAACTTCGGGAGGTAAAAGTTATGGCAAAAAGAACGGATATCAAAAAGGTACTTATAATCGGCTCGGGCCCCATAGTTATAGGTCAGGCGGCGGAATTTGACTACGCAGGCACACAGGCTTGCCTTGCTCTTAAGGAGGAGGGCTACGAGGTGATACTCTGCAACTCCAACCCCGCAACCATTATGACCGATACTTCCATTGCGGACAAGGTCTATATGGAGCCGCTTACACTTGAATATATTGCAAAAATCCTGCGTTACGAGCGCCCCGACGCAATCGTGCCCGGTATAGGCGGTCAGACGGGTCTCAACCTTGCAATGCAGCTTGAAAAAAAAGGCGTTCTCAAAGAATGCGGCGTTGAACTGCTCGGCACATCAAGCGAAAGTATCGAGCGCGCCGAGGACCGCGAGCTTTTCAAGGAAATGTGCGAATCCATAGGCGAGCCCGTAATCCCCTCGGAAATCACCTATAATCTTGAAGAAGCCAAAAAAGCGGCACTCGAAATCGGCTACCCGGTAGTGCTTCGCCCTGCATTCACTCTCGGCGGTACGGGCGGCGGCTTTGCCAATAATGAAGAAGAACTTATAGAAATCGGTCTTAATGCATTCAAGCTTTCACCCGTTCACCAGGTGCTTATCGAAAAGAGCGTAAAGGGTTACAAGGAAATCGAATTTGAAGTTATGCGCGACTCAAATGACCGTGCCATAACCATCTGCGGTATGGAAAATGTTGACCCGGTAGGCGTTCATACCGGTGACAGTATCGTTGTTGCTCCCATCCTTTCGCTCAATGACCACGATTTGAAAATGCTCAATGACAGCGCAATCAAAATCATCCGCGAGCTTAAAATCTCCGGCGGCTGCAATGTGCAGTTCGCGCTCAATCCGAATTCAAGCGAATATTTCCTTATAGAAGTCAACCCCAGAGTTTCGCGTTCGTCCGCACTTGCTTCAAAGGCAAGCGGCTACCCCATAGCAAGAGTTACCGCGAAAATCGCTCTCGGTATGGCTTTGGAAGATATCCCCGTAGCAGGCGGCACCGCAGCTATCGAGCCGCGCCTTGACTACATAGTTGCCAAGTTCCCGCGCTTCCCGTTCGATAAATTCGCGGATGCTCCCAACACCCTCGGCACACAGATGAAAGCCACGGGCGAAGTTATGGGCATAGGCTCCACGCTTGAGGAATGTATGCTCAAATCCGTGCGCTCACTCGAAACGGGCGTGTGCCATTTCCGCCTTGCTAAATTCGACGGTATGAGCGACTCGGAGCTTAAAGCGTATATTGCCGAATCAAAGGATGATGTGGTTTATGCGGTATTCGAGCTTCTTCGCCGCGGCGTAAGCGTAGGGGAGCTGCACGAAATCACGAAAATAACCGAACTGTTCCTTGAATCATTCAAGAAAATAGTCGATATGGAAAACACTCTTAAAGCAAATGTAAACTCCGTATCCGCACTTAAAGAGGCGAAAATTCTCGGCTTCTCGGATAAATACATCGCAAGCATCTGGAATCTGCAGGAAATCGAGGTTTACAACAAGCGTAAGGCTAACGGTATTATCCCGATTTTCAAAATGGTGGATACACTCCATACCGGCAAATATATTGCATACCTTTACTCATCATATACGGGCGAAAACGAATCCCGCCTTACCGATAAAAAGAAAATCGTAGTTCTCGGCGCAGGTCCCATCAGAATAGGTCAGGGCGTTGAGTTCGACTATTCCACCGTTCACGCGGTGCAGACCATAAAGCGCGCAGGCTACGAGGCTATTATTATAAACAATAACCCCGAAACCGTTTCCACCGACTACACCACAGCGGACAAGCTCTATTTTGAGCCGCTTACCCCCGAGGATGTTATGGCGATTCTCGACTTTGAAAAGCCCGAGGGCGTTGTGGCTTCACTCGGCGGTCAGACTGCCATAAACCTCGCACAGCCTCTTATGGAGCGCGGCGTTAAGATAATCGGTACTGACTGCGAAGCAATCGAGCGCGCCGAAAACCGCGACAGCTTTGAAAAGGTTCTTAAAACTCTCGGCATTCCGCAGCCCAAGGGCAGAGCCGTTACCAATATCGATGACGGTCTCAAAGCCGCAAACGAAATCGGCTACCCGGTACTTGTGCGCCCCTCATTCGTGCTCGGCGGCAGAGCAATGCAGATAGTTTCCAATGACGATCAGCTTTGCCATTACCTTAAAACCGCCGTTGAAATAGATGCGGACAAGCCCGTGCTTGTGGATAAGTACATTCAGGGCAAAGAGGTCGAGGTCGACGCTATCTGCGACGGCAGAGATGTGTTCGTACCCGGCATTATGGAGCTTGTTGAAAGAACGGGTATACACTCCGGCGACTCCATAAGCGTTTACCCCGCATTCTCAATTTCCGATAAGGTCAAGGGCATTATTCTGCAGTATGCGAAAAAGCTCGGTCTGGGTATCGGCATAATCGGTCTTTACAATATCCAGTTTATTGTAGATAAAAATGACGATGTTTATATCATCGAGGTAAATCCCCG
>JAZUJG010000006.1:0-13797 GCA_045642645.1 Acutalibacteraceae bacterium
CACTCACAGACGGCGAAAAGCAGCTTGTACCCGACGGTATGGGCAATGTATATGTGGAATACTTTGAAGGCTCATACACATGGGAAACAACGCTTACCGCCGTAAACACCGCGTACGAGGGGCGGCACGAGCTTACCCTTACGGTACAGTACGAGGACAGATACTATTCGCCGTACTCGGAAACGGTTACACTGTATGTAGATGTAAAACAGCCCGTTTCACTCGATTTTTCGGGGCTTAATCTGCCGGCAAAGGTGCAGCAGACCACCACGGTAACGGTTGCGCCCGAAATTATGAACACCGGCAAGGGTGAAATATCAAATATAAAAATCGATACCGAAATCGACGGACTTACCACGGGCGGCACCTGTTTTATAGGCAATCTTGCCGCAGGTGAAAGCAAAAGCGGCAATATAAATCTGCAGGTAAGCGACAAAAAGCTCGGCAAGACCGAGGGCAAAATCACTATAAGCTACGAGGACTGCTACGGCAAGACCTACTCGCAGGAGGTCGATATATCAACGAATATAATCGAAAAAATCGAGGTGGCGGCAACCGGAGAAGACGAAAAAACCTTTGCGGATATTATTCCGTGGTGGGTATTCCTTGCGGGCGGCGCGCTCGTCGGCGGCGGCATAGGCTGCGCAATACCGATAGCGATTTATTCAAAGAAGCAAAGAGAAGCAGACGAAAAAAGGCTGTAAAACAATTCAACGGGTATGTAAAGCGAATGGCTTTACATACCCGTTGAAATTTTTTATTATACCGTGACCGTATCGCTCTGCGTACCGACGGTAATCGTATATGTGCCGCCTGCCGTAAGCTCGGGGCAGCTGAACACTACGGAATTAAATGATTTTGCGGCTGTGTGTTCAAACAGAATTTTGCCGCTGTCATCGGTTATTGCTATATTTGTGCCCGCCTGCAGCATAGCGAAATAATTCTTTTTAAACGAGCATTGTGCAGAGCCGCTTTCAAAGGATTCTGCCATACCGGAAGCGCCTATTGCAATAACCGTACCGCCGTTGCAGAGAATACTGCCGCCGTTCTCGCTGCCGGAATCAAGCGCGCCGTTGCCGTTGTTTTGCGGTCCGTCAACAATAACCGTACCGCCATCTATGATGAGGTCGCCGTTGGAATCAAGCCCGTCGCCGCCGGCATTCACATAGAGTGTTCCGCCGCTGATTTTCAGAAGCGGCAGAGATGAAGCGCCCGTATCCGCAGCACCGGGTCTGCCGAAGCTGCCGCCGGCTGCATTGATACCGTCATCGGCTGCGGTCACATCGACTGTACCGCCGTCAATATAAATATAAGTTCCTTCAAGCCCCTCGTAAGAATCCGAAACGGTGATTTCGCCGCCGCTGACTGTAAGGTTTTGCTCGGCGTGTACGCCGTCATCGGAGCTTGTAAGATTGAGAATTCCCCCTGTTATATTGATGCTTGAATCGGAATGTATGCAGTCATCGACGGAATTTACCGTTACGGTGCCGCCGCTGACAGTCAGATCGCCGCCGCTTTTTATACCCTTGGTGCTGCCTGCTCCGCTATTGGTACTGCTTTCGGCATTAAACATATCGGGTGATTTCCCACCCATACCGCCTTCGTTTTCAAACGAGCCGAACTGCGCGCCGCCGCGGTTGCCGAAGCCGCGGTTACCGTTGTTATCGGGCATTGCGCCGAATCCTGCATTTTCAGAGCCGTCGGGCATTTCGGGCGGCGTCCCGCCCGCCTGCATCATTGCGCCGCGGTTCTCGGGCAATCCCCCTGCTTCACCCTGCGGTATTCCGCCGAAATCGGCATTACCGGGGATTTCGGCAGGTGCTTCGCCGCCCGGCATAAACCCGTTACCGTTCGCAATAAATTCGCCGCCGTTACCGGTTTCGTCCTGTTCGGTATTTTCAGCCGTTTCACCGGCGGTAACGGTAATGTTGCCGTCCTCTACCGAAAGCTTGTTTTCAGCCTGTATGCCGTCGCCGAGGCTTATTATATTAATTTCACCGCCGCGTATATAAACATTTCCGCAATCGGCATCGGCGGTGTTATTGGCTTTTATGCCGTCATTGCCGCTTTTTACGGTGATATTGCCGCCTGTAACGGTAACGCTGTCTTTACCCTTTAAGCCGTTATTGACCGCTTCAAGCACAAGCTCGCCGCCGAGCACGGTAAGGTTATCGGTAGTGGCAACGGCATTATTTATATAGCCGCCCGCAAAAAGCCTGCCGCCGCCGGAAATAGAAAGGTCATCCCTTGCGTAAAGTGCCGCACCCGATGCAGAGTCCGCATCCGCAGCATCGGTTTGGGCGGTTATATCTGTTTTTGCGCCGCTTATGAGCGTGTTGTCGCTGTTTTCGGGCAGATATATAAGGGTATGCTCTGCATTAAGCACATTTACTGCCGCACCCGATGTATTTGTGATTTCGGCATTTTCGAGTATAAGCGTGACCGCTTCACCGCAGTCAACGGCAAGAGCACCGTCGCTCAAACTGCCGCTCACACTGTATATACCGCCCGAATTAACTGTTACGGTATTGCCGCTTATAAGCACACCGGCACTGCCTGCGGTACTGCCGTTATCGGAAAGCACTATGCGCTTCACATTGCCGCTTTTAAGAGCGCTTTCGGCTTGTGCGGCAAGTAAATCGGCGGTTTCAACAGTATCGGCGGAGTTCGGGTAATTGTTGCTCACCTGCGGCTGCGAGCCGAAACAAACGCAATAAAAAACAAGCAGACACAGTACCGAAGCCGCTATGCAAAGCAATATGATTTTTACACTTTTTGACATTGTAACCACCTTACAGTTGTTCGCGAGCCTGCGAATAATTGCATACCATTACACAGAGGTTGCCGTTACGCGCACGAATTTCATCAAGCATATTTTTGGTAAGAGTATCGCCCGGTAATGTGACTCTGTATGTAACATCTATAAGGCTGCCCATATTTGTGGTCTTTATTTTTTCAACGGAAGCGGTTATACCGTATTTTTTAAAAACATCGTCAAACAAACCCACATAGTCGTAATCCTCGGGTATGGTCACGCGCAGCAGCTTTTCGCCGCGTTTTTCACCGAAATGCAGCGCGGTAAGTGCGAACACAAGCACCGCCACCACCGCAAAGAAAATTGCCGCCATACCGATATACCCCATACCGCAGGTAACACCGAGAGTCATTACGGTGAAAACCGCACTTATTTCGCGCCCGTTGCCCGCAATACTTCTGAAGCGTACAAGCGTAAAGCCGCCCGCAACGGCAACTGCAATACCGAGATTGCCGTTTATCATAATCGTTACCATACTCATAGCCACGGGCAAAACCGCAAGCGTTACCGAAAGCGATGCCGAAAGTCTGTTTTTATAAGAAAAAACAAGTGCTGTGAGAATGCCCATTACAAGTGAGCCTGCGAGCGTGATTATAAGGCCCGTAAATGTTACGGGCGTTGTGAGAATACTGTTTAACATAGTAATGTTCCTTTCGTATATCAATATTATTTATACTGTAATTTTGGTGCAATATGGCGGGTATAACAGGTGCCGACCTTTGAAAACGGTGCCTGATAGATTCTGAGGCGGCTCATTTCGGCGGCAAACCATTCGGGTATCGCACCGAGTGCTTTAATTTCCATAAGCACGCAGGTTTCGTCCGGCATAATCGGCTCCATACCGCTTTCGTCCGGGGTTTCGATATCGGTCATACGGTATTTAAGATTTCTGTCGATAGTCACACGAAAGCGCGAATCGTCATTTGCAGTCATGGCAAAGCGCGTATATGTAAGGTAAACCGCGGGCTGCGGATGGTACCTGTCCGTGAATTCGAGCAGTTCTTTTTCGATTTGCTTTTCGCCG
Organism: Acutalibacteraceae bacterium; assembly: GCA_045642645.1. GTDB lineage: Bacteria > Bacillota > Clostridia > Oscillospirales > Acutalibacteraceae > DTU089. The sequence continues at coordinate 3,840 of JAZUJG010000006.1, forward strand.
CAACCTACCGCCTCGCCGCGCAAAAGCTTTTTTGCCTGCCAAAACGGAAGAATTACGCGCCGCTTATAGCCTATGCCGTTCAGCTTTCGCTTGATTTCCACAAACACGGCATCGTCTTCGGCAGGTATGCCGTAGCTGCGAAGCCGCAGTTTTTCCTTAAACAGCGGGCGCTCTATTGAACGGCGAATAAGCATAAAATCCGGCGTATCGTAATAAATATTGCAAACAGTGGTTTCGCCGTAGCCGTCGCGCCGAAAACGCGATTCCAAAACCGGCTGCAGAGCCGCATACTGCTCGGCGGTCATCCGGAACTTTTTTTCGATTCGTTCAAATTTAAAGCTGACATTCTGCACATGGGGCATTTCCGCACCGTCCTTTCAAAAACGAAAATTTCGTTTATTTTTGCGTTTATTGTAATATCCGCAACTTAAGCGATGCTGAAAAAACATATTAAAAAACTGTAAACTCGCGTTTTTCATCTTCATTTCAGTTTCGCGGTGTAGTATAATTGTATAAAGTTGATCGGAGGGGCTTATGAAAATACTTATTATTGAAGACGAAAAGCTGCTTGCAAATTCAATAAAGATGCTGCTTGAACGCAAGGGCTTTGAGGTCGAATGTGTTTATGACGGCAAAACGGGTGAAGAATATGCCGAGCTGGGAATTTATGATTTACTTATACTTGACGTTATGATGCCCGAAATGGACGGCTGCGAGGTCGCGCGCAAGGTACGGGCAAACCGCTGCTCAACACCGATTCTGATGCTCACTGCAAAATCGGGACTTGAAGACCGCATTACAGGGCTCAATGCCGGTGCGGACTACTACCTCACAAAGCCTTTTGACACACGCGAGCTGCTTGCCTGCATAAATGCGCTGCTGCGCCGCCAGGGCGGACAGGTCGATGAAATGACCTTCGGCAACACGACACTCGACCTTTCTACGAGTATTCTCTCCTGCGGGGAAAAAAGCATTCGCCTGAGCGACCGCGAATTTGATATGATGCGATTTTTACTGCAATCGGGCAAACGCAACATTTCTAAAGAAGTTCTGCTTGTAAGAATCTGGGGATTTGAATCCAACGCAACGGAAAACCATGTTGAAGTTTATGTCGGATTTTTACGCAAAAAACTGCAAAGCATAGGCTCAAACATACGCATTGAAGCTATACGGCGGCAGGGGTATCATCTGGAGGTGGAGCAGCATTGCTGAAAAAGCTGAGGCTTGAATTTATAATCGTAAATATGACGATAGTAACCGTTATGCTCGGCGTGATATTCGGCGTGCTTTACTGTTCGACCGCCGCAAACCTTGAGCGCGAAAGTATGGTAATGATGGAAAACCTCGCCGTACCGCCCAAGCCCGATTTGCCGGACAAGCCGCCCGAAAATATTCACCTGCCGTATTTCAGCGTGCTTTTGGACAGAAACGGCAATGTTACGGAAACCGAAAGTAATTTCTTTGACACATCCGACAAGGAACGGCTCAACAAAATACTGCAGCAGTCCTTTTTATTGAATGCCGAAAGCGGCGAACTCAAGGAATACAATCTGCGTTTTCTGCGTTCCGAAACACCGAGAGGCCCGCGCATAGTATTTGTGGATATGACAAGCGAGCGTTCGACGCTCCGTAATCTTATAAGCACATTTATAATAATCGGCAGCGCGGCATTCCTTGTGTTTCTTGCAATCAGCATATTCCTTGCACGCAAAACCGTTAAGCCGATTGAGCTTGCCTGGCGGCAGCAAAAGCAATTTGTGGCAGATGCCTCGCACGAGCTGAAAACTCCGCTGACCGTTATAATGACCGATGCCGAGCTTTTGAATTCGCCCGACTGCCCCGAAACAGACCGCAAGCCGCTGTGCGAAAGCATACTGACAATGTCAACGCAGATGCGCGGACTGACAGAAAGCCTTCTGGACCTCGCAAGAATGGATAACGCAAGCACAATTGCGGAGCTTGAAACCGTGAATTTCAGCGAAATGACAGCCGAAAGTGCAATGATATTTGAGCCTGTATTTTTTGAAAAAGGACTTACGCTGAATTATGAAATCGAGCCCGACATCAAGGTAAACGGCATCCCCGCACACCTTAAACAGCTTGCAGGCATATTGCTCGATAACGCGGCAAAGTATTCCGCCCCCGGCGGCGATACTTATGTAAAATTGAGCCGTTCGGGGCACAAGCGGTGTTTACTTGAGGTGTCCGACCGTGGCGAGCCTATGAGCAAGGAAGATATTGATAATATCTTTAAGCGTTTTTACCGAGCCGACAAAGCGAGGGCTATGAATCACAGCTACGGTCTCGGTCTTTCGATAGCGCAAAGCATTACTGAGGAGCATCACGGCAAAATCCGCTGCGAAAGCTCCGGCGGTTACAACCGTTTTTTTGCCGAAATACAGTGTTTGGAATAATAAACCACGCAGATTATCGCCAATGAAAATCTGCGTGGTTTATTATTGATATTTAATTCAATTAAACGCCTGTTCCCAGGTAACTACCTCTACCCCTCTGTCGCGGGCACGCTGCAGAATATCGCCGCTTTTAAGCAGTTCATATTCGTACACACGCTTTGTCCACGGGCTGATTATATCGTCTACGGGTTTCGCAGGATGCAGAAACATCTCGGTAACGCCGTCAATGCAGTTGTCAACGCAATCGAGGTAATATTTTTGCAAATCATCACAGCAGCTTATCCTGTCTATACCCCACGGGTTTGAAACAAGGTCGTCAAGCAATTTCACATTGCGTTTTTGCGCCTGATGCACAATAGCATTTTGCAAAGCGACCACCGCTTTCGGCAATTTTCCGCCAAGCTGGCGTTCAATAAATCCCGTGGTTTTCGGGAAACGGAACGGTAAATTGCGCTCGGCACAGAAGTCGAATGCATCAATGTAAAACCGCCGTAAATTTATGCCGTAAAGAGTACCGCAATGACTGTCGGCATGGTCAACACGCACACCGTGATTTACAATAAAATCATATTGGCTCACAAGTTCTTTTTTGACCGCAGAGTGTGTGGTGTGAGTGGTGAGGTAAAACATATTCTGCGGCATTCCGCTTTCACTGCCCAGCGACTTTGACAGAGTAAGGCTCTGCCATCTGTCCGTTTCACTGTCGGAATTAAGTGTGAAATGCGCGCCGACCGAAACGGCGGAATTTGCGAGTGTATCACATTTTCCGGCAAGCGGAGCGACCGCCATGACGGAAGTCGATGTAATGAGCTTTTCTTTTATAAGCTCATCTATTGCCTCATTCTGCTGACGGTTGTATCCGTAATCATCGGCATTTATAATCAGGAGCTTACTCATTACCCTTTTCCTCGTTGAATTTAAGGAAGAAGGTTATAACGGAAGCCACTATCATAGCAGCCGCCGGGAACACGCACAGCAGTACTCTCGAAGCGAGTGCGGGGTCGGTGCCGGGGTTGTCGCCGTTTACGAAGCCGAAACTTTTTGAAACCACATAAAATGCAAGCGAGGTATACAGACCGTTGAGTCTGTTCATAATGCCCATAAGGCTTGAAATTATGCCCTCACGCTTGATGCCGTGGCGGCGGTAGTCGTCATCAACAATTTTGGCACCGATACAGTCCATGGTGGTAAGGCAGGCGGCTACGCCGAAACCCACAACACAGGCAATGCCGATTGCGGCAGGCAGAGTATTTACAAAATACAGCGGGATAAAGCTGACCGCCATAATCATAAAGCCTGTGCGCCAGACCTTCATAATATCCCATTTTTTAACGATTTTTGACCATATAAGAATACCTGCGACGGCAACAATGAGCACTGTGCCGAGCATAATGGTGGTGGTTGCGCCCTCTTTTTTGAGTGTGTACTTTACAAAGAACGGTATTGCCTGTGAAATAAGCGAGAATGCCGCCGAATAGAATGCGCCCGCAAAGCCGAATATCCAGAATTTCGGGTTTTTGAGAAGTGCAAGGATACTGTCGATAAGCTTAGGTCTTTCGGCTTCCTCGACCACCTCGGATTCGTAGCAGCCCCAGAAGCAGAACATCATAACAGCGAGTGCAAGCACGCCGTAAATAACAGCGGTAAGGCGATAGCCGATTTTGTCGGTAATCATAGGCGTGAGGGCTATACTTATAGCCATGGCGAAAAGCTGGCAAATCTGACGGAAGCCGTTTGTTTTTGCACGCTCGTCATCCTTTTTGAAAAGCTCCGGGAACAGTGCGCCGTAGTTGGCATTTACAAGCGAATCGAGCGTGCCTGTAAGTATATACATAAGAAGCATATAAATAAACAGCATACCCTTTTCAGTCTGTATTACCGACGGCACATTGTAGAACAGTATAAAAAACAGTACCAGGAGCGGTGTGCCGATTAAAAGCCACGGTCTTCTTCTGCCCCATTTGGTGCGTGTTCTGTCCGAAAGAAAGCCGTAAACGGGGTTGTCGATAGCATCCACAAATGTGTAAATGAACAGCACCGCCGAGTACTTGGTCATTTCAAGACCGAGCATATCCACATAAAATATTGCCGCAAAGGACTTGAACATATTTATGGGTATGGATGTGCCGAACATTGCGAAGCCGTATCGTGATGGATTCGTCTTTTTTTGGAGTTTTGACTGTGTTTGCATATATATCCCCCTTATATAAAATAAACCGGATTTGAAACGGCAAGCACCCTGCCGCCGTATTTACCCACTACTTTTACATATGCGAATTTCACTTTTTCTATATACATATTTTTGCTTAAAATCTCTTTTTCGCCTTTATCGGTAACAAGAATGTATTTTGCGGGCTTACTGTATTTAACGCTGATTTCAAGCGGTGTGGTGACATTGTACTCCGCCTCATCGCCCATTCGGCTGCCGCCGTATTTTAAATCAATCACGGGCCCCTGCCTGCCGCACGAAACGAAGCAATGACCTTTTCGTATGCTTGCGAGTATATCCTCTGCCGACGGTGACGGCGTATAGACCGCCGTAACGGGATTGCCGAGCTTTACAAAGCTTTTCGGCTTATGGTAATCGCTGCCGCCGACTGCCGGAATGCGCCTGCCCTGCTTTAAAAGCGAGGTCCAATACTCTATGCCGTCAAGATTGGTCGGGCGCATGGGTCCGTTCCATATCTCGACCATATCAAAGGCCTCGTCATCCTCCCAGAGATACGGGCAAATGCGGCATTTCGGGTGGTTTACGGAAATTACCGCGCCGAGCTTTTTGGCATCGCCCACAAGCTTACGCATATCGGCTTTTGTGTTCGCGATAAAAGAATTTTCAAGCGGCGCTTTTACGCCGAAGAAATTCATATGCCCCCTGTAATGAGTCCACTCGACCGCAGGGATAAATGTCAAGCCGTTTACCTCGGGCAGATTGAAATTCACGGAATAATTGTTGTGGTTTGCAAGTGCGACGAAATCAAGACCGGTTTCTTTGGCGAGCTTTGCGATTTCAAACGCATCGAACTTACCGTCGGAGGCGTCGGAATGGATATGCAAGTCACCGAAAAAGAGTTCCTCGCCCGCATACTCAAAGTCGACGGTATATTTCACCTCAACGCCCTCGGGCATAACATGGTATGCGCCGACTATTATCTGCCACTCGCCGGAATTGATTTTTTCGCAGAGGTAGCCGTTTGAGGAGGAATATTCCCCAACGCTTATTGATGAATGTGCGCTGCCCGACCAGCCGAGAAATCTGCCTTTTTCATCGGCAAGACCTATATCAATGCAGTTTGTTGGCTTCAAATCCGACAGCAAGCCCTTGGTAAGTCTGAAATAATCGTATGAAACGGTTATTTTGCGAACACCCTCGGGTACGGCAAAGCCGACTGTATAGTAAGTGCCCTCTTTATCTTTAGTTACTTTATGTATAAACTCCATAAAAAACCGCCTTATGCTTTTATAACTCAACCATAACACATCAGGTGTATAATAACAATAACATTTTGGAATATTGGAAAAACAAAGTTAAATTTCATAATGACAAAACCGTTTGTATATGGTAGACTTATTTTATCAAAAGTTTACGGAGGAACTGAAAATGACACTTAAAGTCGCATCTTTCAACATATATCACTGCGAGGATTTTTTAAATAAAAAAATAGATTTCGATGCATTTGCCGAGCTAATAAAATCGCTTGATGCCGATATAATCGGACTTAATGAGGTACACGGCAAGGGCGATGATGAGGAATACACCGCACAGACCGAGGAGCTTGCGGTGAGGCTCGGTTACAACGGCTTTTTCGCAAAGGCTACCGATATTGACGGTAACAACCCTTTCGGCAATGCCGTGCTTACACGCAAGGCTATAAAGAGCATAGAGGTTATTCCGATACCCGACCCCGAGCCGAAAACGGGAAGCGAGCTTTACGAAACACGCTGCCTTCTTAAAATGGAGCTTACCGAGCCTGAAATTACGGTGCTTATCACACACTTCGGTCTTAATCACGATGAGCATTTGAACGCGGTAAAAACGCTACTTGCAAACTGCAAAAACGAAAGATGTATATTTATGGGCGACCTTAATGTGCGCCCCGAAAACGATGTGCTTGACCCTATAAGAAAAGTATTCACAGACTCCGCTTCTGTGAGCGACAAAGCACTTTTGACCTACCCTGCCGATGTACCGAACAGAAAAATCGACTACATTTTCGCCACGCCCGATATCAAAATACTGAGCGTAGATGTACCCGAAAAAATACTCTCCGACCATCTGCCGATCACGGCGGAAATTGAGATTTGATGCTGTAACATTAGTTTTGGATGTGATTTTATGAAGCTTACGGATAATATAAAAACCGTTGACGGTAAGACAGATTCCCGTTTCAATTTCGCCGTTATAAGCGATGACAACGGTGTTGAAGTAATCAGTGTAACCGTTGACGGTAACGAGGCAGCAGCCGAAAAATACCCGGAAATGACATTTCGCACCGATAACGGCGATGCATATTCGGTGTGGTCGCCCATGCACCAATATAAGCGAGCACTCTACCCCGACTGGCGCCGGGATTTCCGCTTTGATACAGGGGCGAACAACGGCATTCCCCTTATGCAGTTCCTCGATAAAAAAGGCAACAACATCTGTCTTTTTGCCGTGGCTGATTTTGTTTCACAACTGAATCTTAAAGGCGGAATTGATGAAAGAAGCGGAAAAATCAGCGTAAGTGTCACGGTAAAGCGCACCGACCTTGCGAACTACGGTACCGAGATTTATTTTGACAGAAGAAGAATACCGTATTATGAGGCGGTTGCCGATTATCACAAATATCTGCAAAAGCTCGGCTTTTCTGCGGCGCCCGTACCGGATTTTGCGCGCCGCAGAACATACTCCACCTGGTACGCTTTCCAGAAGGGCATTACTCAGGATGAAGTTTACAAGCAGTGTATGCTCGCAAAAGAATACGGTATGAACACCGTAATAATTGACGACGGCTGGCAGACACCCGTAAGCACACAGCACGAAAACGCCTATATTACCGCAGGCGACTGGGAGCCGTACACGCCGAAATTTCCCGATATAAAAGGGCTTGTTGAAAATCTGCACGCCAAGGGAATGAAGGTTGTACTCTGGATTGCCACGCCTTATATAGGCAGCGAGAGCAAATGCTTCCGGTTCTTTAACGGCAGATTCCTCGGCAAAAACAGAGCCGACGGCACCGTTATGGTCGCCGACCCGCGCTATGCGGATATAAGAAAGTGGTATGTCGATTTACTTACCGACAGAATGGTACGTTGGAAGCTTGACGGCTTCAAGCTCGATTTTATAAATAACTTTACATTGACCGATGAATCCCGCACCGACTTTGAAAATATGGACTACCCCGTTCTCGGTGAGGCGGTAACGGCTCTACTTGATGAAATAACCTCGGCTTTAAGAAAAATCAACCCCGATGTGATGATTGAGTACAGGCAGAGCTATATAGGCCCCGCAATGCAGAAATCGGGTAATCTTTTCAGGGTCGAGGACTGTGCCTACGGCGCGATGTTCAACAGAATCAACGGTATTGATTTAAGGCTCGCCGCACCGCATTCGGCAATACACTCCGATATGCTTATGTGGGATTATGAGGCAAGCGCCGAAGCCGCGGCTGACCAGTTATCCGCGCTGCTGTTTATAACACCTCAAATCTCAATGTTTTTTGACAAGCTCCCCGAAAAACACCGCAAGGTACTGAAGTTTTACCTTGACTATATTGACAGTAACACCGCTGTGCTGCAATACGGCAAAATGGTGCCTTTGAATCCCGAAGCGTTTTACCCGGTTGTATATGCGGAAAATAACGGCAAAGTGATAGCCGGACTTTACTGCGCAAATTCTTTCAGAGTACCCAACGGCGCAAAAAGCCTTGATATAGTCAACGCTGCGGGCACGGAATATGTCTATATCGACTTTGCCGATAATGATTTCAACAGCAAAGAATATGTGATTTACAACTGTATGGGTGATGTTGTCGGCGGCGGTGTAATCAAAGCCGCTTTGCAGTCATTCAATGTGCCGCATAACGGGATTATTATGATACACTGACACTTTGCAATGAATATAAAAGTGTTACAAATGCAAAAAGAACCGCTTCCCGATTTTGCGGGAGGCGGTTCAATTTATACTGTGTAAATGTTAAATTTTAAGTTTTTTAAACAGGTGCGGATACGGCCCGATAATGACAAATGTTGAAACGGCGTACCTTACAAGTCTGAAAACAAATGACAACCATTCTGCAGTTATGGCTTTTGCCGGAATTTTGAATATAACGCTGACGATCACAAAAATCAAAACACCTAAAACGGGGCGCACAATGTAGCTCCACCATTTTGTTGATTTCTCGAAATTGACATACTTTTCTTCGTACATAAAGCCGAAAAGCAAACCGAGCGCTATACCGTAGGATGAGAAAAATTCATCGTCACGGCAGAAGAAAAATCCCGCAGCACCGATAATGAGAATTGCTATAAAGCCGGTTTTGTAGCCGAATTTGTGCTCGACACCGTTAAGAACGAACACGAAAATCAGACCAAGGACCCAACCGAGCATAACATCCGTGGGGTAGTGAACACCGAGATATACGCGTGAAAGCCCAATAAAGAACGGGAGCAAAATACCGAGCACCGTGAAAAGCGGCTTCCTTTTTTCGCGTGCGAGTGTGCCGTAAACGGAAACGGACATAGCCGCATGAAGACTCGGCATTGAAAAGCCCTGCGCCGCGGGCGACATAATATCTTCATCCGGATGCGCCGCGCGAATACATTTAACAGTCTCATTATCCATATAAGGGCGGCGTCTTTGGAAAGCGCCTTTAATGAGTGTACCGAAAATCATTGTACCCGAAAGCGCAAGAGCCGCCTTGCGGCCTAATTTTTTGTCGACACACCAATACAGCAAACCGAGAACAAGTATTACAAGATATTCGTCACCGAACAGTGTGAAAAATTTGGCTGCGGCTGTAAGTATGCCGTTACTTACGGACTGGAACGCTTCCATAAGCGGAATTTCCCAGTCAAAAAAGAAAACATTTCCCACAAAAACACCCCTTTTAAGTTTTTACCAAGAGATTTTAGCACAGATGTTCATAAAAATCAAGACGAAGTATTATTTAGAATCAAGCCGCAGAGGAATATGCACGACTGGTGTCGTGATGATATTTTTCCTGAGTTTTTCATTCACATAACGGCTGATTTTAAGATGTTTTGTGCGGTCTTGCCGAACATTTGCCGAACATAAAATTTCTGATATTCATCCCGACAAACCGGGATTTGCAGACTATTTTTCGTTTATTTCATAGCTGAACAATTCAATAATCAGATCATATCTTTTTGTTGTTCCGTCGGGAGTGTTGATTATCAATTCGGTTTGTCCCTTTTTCTTAAAGTCGGCGTGAACCACATATGAATCTCCCCATTCAGACTTTTCGACGGATACATCACCGTATTTATCATCCGCTAACGAAACCTGATACTCAGCTGTGATATCCTTTCCGTCAACGGTGCTT
>JAZUJG010000007.1:0-17160 GCA_045642645.1 Acutalibacteraceae bacterium
CAGCCACATAATTTTATTGTCAACGCCGAATTCATTTCTGAAGAAGCGTTTGCCGACAAGGAACTGCCTTATAAGTGCTTCACCGGAGGCAACGTTGGTATCCGCCTCGACCCACATAGAGCCTTCGGCTTCCCACTTGCCCTCTTTGATGCGCTTTTTGATGCCCTCATAGACCTCGGGGTAATCCTGCTTAACGAAATCGTAAAGCTGTGCCTGCGGGGACATAAAGCGGTACTCGGGGTACTCGTCCATATATTTGAGCACGGTGGCGAATGAACGCGCCGCTTTTTCGCGTGTCTGGCGAAGACGCCACAGCCACGCAACATCTATATGAGTATGACCTACGCACCACGCGGTCTCCTCACCGAATTTGCCGTAGAGGTTTTTATTGAGGTAGGCTTTTGCTTTTTTTGCGCTCTTGTGGAAGCTTTCGACATCGCCGGAGTCAATATCAAGAAGATTGCAAGCCTCGTTAAGAGTGTTTACAAGGTTTACGCGGCGGGTATCGTCGCAGTCGTAGAAGCCGGCAACCTCAAGCGGAGTGGCAATATCGTAGTAAATATCGGCAGCGATATCGTCATAAACCTCAAGCGCGGCGCTCATATTGATTTCGCGCTTGAATTCGCGGGCATCGGCATGAGCGTTGATGTAAATTTCAAGCTTTTCGCCGCCCTTGGCATTTTCGGTAACGGTGAAGTAGCGGTGATTTCTGTCGCCGCCCTGAACGCATTTGCCGTTCACGAAGAATATGAGCTGCGGGTTGGTGGTATCAAGCCAGCCCTGATATGTGTAGGGAGTTACGTTGTAAATAACGTGCTTGCCCTTGAATGACTTGGGAATTGTGACAGTCTGCTTAAACCAGCAGTAGCACTCCGGATAGCCCCAATAATCCGTTTTGGCCTTAAAGGGAACCCACTCGCCTTTGTCGCGGTCGGCAAAGGTATACTGACCGTCACGGAACATAAAGTCGCCGGTTTCAAAACGGTCTGCAATAAGATATTTGCTTTTTAACGCCGAAAGGAGCTGACGCACTCTGTTAGAGAGCATATAGCGTTCGCCGTTTTTGTCAAGAAATTTTACATCAAAATGACTCATAAGCACACCCCTATATTAGTGATACTTTAATACTAACACATAATATGGTAATTTACAATAATTTAATCGCTCATAACCATTGTAAATTATATAAAAATCATAATTGACTTTATTGGTAATTAACACTAAAATAATAACAATATATTAAAGTCGCTTAATATTATATTTTAACAGGAAAGGAATTGTATTATGGCACATTATTACAACGAACCGTCAAGAACCTTCAGCGAGTATCTTCTCATTCCCGGCTACACGGGCCCCGACTGCATTCCCGACAATGTATGCCTTAAAACACCTTTGTGCAAGTACAGAAAAGGTCAGGAAGAATCGCCCATAACACTCAACATTCCGCTCGTTTCCGCCATAATGCAGTCCGTTTCAAACGACACGCTTGCCATAGCTCTTGCAAAAGAGGGCGGCATCTCGTTCATCTACGGCTCGCAAAGCGTGGAAAGCGAAGCCGCCATGGTCGCAAAGGTAAAAAGCTACAAGGCAGGCTTTGTTATAAGCGACTCAAACCTGCGCCCCGACAACACCCTTTCGGATGTTATTGAACTTTTTGACAGAATGGGCCACTCCACCATGGCAGTTACCGATGACGGCACCGCTACCGGCAAGCTCCTCGGCGTTGTTACATCCCGCGATTACAGAGTAAGCCGTATGGGACTTGATGCAAAAGTCAGCGAATTTATGACTCCGTTTGAAAAGCTCGTGACCGCACCCGCAAGCACCTCGCTCAAGGAAGCAAACGATATTATATGGGAGCATAAGCTCAACTCCCTGCCCATAATCGACGAAAACGGCAAGCTCCTTTACTTCGTATTCAGAAAAGACTACGCACAGCACAAGGAAAATCCGCAGGAAATTCTTGATAATGAGAAACGCTATATGGTCGGCGCAGGCATAAACACCCGCGACTATGCCACCCGCGTTCCCGCACTTATTGAGGCGGGCGCAGATGTGCTTTGCATAGACTCCTCAGAGGGTTACACAGAGTGGCAGAAGCGTACCATCGCCTTTATACGCGAAAAATACGGCGACACCGTTAAGGTTGGCGCAGGCAACGTAGTTGACCGCGACGGCTTCCGCTTCCTTGCAGAAGCAGGTGCGGATTTCGTAAAGGTCGGCATCGGCGGCGGCTCTATATGCATCACACGCGAAACCAAAGGTATAGGCAGAGGTCAGGCGACCGCACTTATTGAGGTTGCGGCAGCGCGTGACGAATATTATAAGGAAACCGGCATTTATGTTCCGATTTGCTCCGACGGCGGCATAGTTCACGATTACCACATGACCCTTGCACTCGCCATGGGCGCCGATTTCATTATGCTCGGCAGATATTTCGCAAGATTTGACGAAAGCCCCACACCGAAGCTCAACATCAACGGCACCTATGTTAAGGAGTACTGGGGCGAGGGCTCCAACCGTGCCCGCAACTGGCAGCGTTACGACCTCGGCGGTCAGACGAAGCTTTCGTTCGAAGAAGGCGTTGACTCATACGTTACATACGCAGGCTCACTGCACGATAATGTCACAAAGAGCCTTTACAAAGTAAAATCCACAATGTGCAACTGCGGCGTGGTGACTATCCCCGATTTACAGCGCGATGCCAAGCTCACACTTGTTTCCGCAACAAGTATTGTTGAGGGCGGCTACCACGATGTTATGCTTAAATCCACTTCATCAAATAACAATTTCAGGTGAGAATAATGAATAATAAAACTGTTGTAAGCGGTCTTGAGCCGCAGGCGGTTTTCAGCATTTTCTCCGATATATGTGCTATTCCTCACGGCTCCGGTAACACCGAAGCCGTGCGCGCGTATTGCAGGGATTTTGCCGAAAACCTCGGTTACGAAAGTATTTGCGACGATTGCGGCAATATTCTTATAAGAGTACCCGCATCCGCAGGGCGCGAAAACAATGCCCCCGTTATGCTGCAGGGGCACCTCGATATGGTATGCGAAAAGGAATCCGGCAACACCACCGACTTTACAAAAGACGGGTTGAAGCTTTTGGTCGACGGCGATTTTCTTAAAGCTGACGGCACGACTCTCGGCGGCGATGACGGAATTGCCGTTGCTATGATACTTGCGCTTATAAGCGACGAAAATGCAAGTCACCCCGCGCTTGATGTGCTGTTCACCACGGATGAAGAAACGGGTATGAACGGCGCCGCCGGCTTTGACTGCTCGCTGCTCAGAAGCAAAACACTCATAAACCTCGACTCCGAGAACGAGTCAACGGTATGGGTTGCCTGCGCGGGCGGTATGAGGGCGAATATTGATTTTAAAATCGCCCGCACCGCATACAATGCCGAAAATGTTATTGATATTACACTCACGGGACTTGCCGGCGGTCATTCCGGAGCTGAAATCGACAAAGGCAGGACCAATGCCGTTAAAGCCCTTGCGGCATTCCTTAAAAAGTACGATAGTAAACGCAGTCTTAAGCTTATTTCGTTTGACGGCGGATTTATGGATAACGCAATCCCGCGCGAAGCGTCTGCAAAAGTTGCGGTCAAAGATTTTGCCGATTTTAAAGCAGCGGCAGAAAGCTATGTTTGCGAGCTGCTCAAAACCGCCGCCGATGCAGATGAAAACGCCGTACTCATCTGCAATAATAACGGCGGTGCAAGCTGTTCGACATTTACCGAAGAAAGTAAAAATGCCATACTCGGCTTCCTCACGGAATGCCCCAACGGCATAATTGCAATGAGCAAAGATATTGCAGGGCTTGTGCAGACTTCGTTGAATATAGGAATTACCGAGACCGCACCCGAAAGCTTTCACGCATCGTTTTCTCTGCGCAGCAGCGTAAATGCGGAAAAAAAAGCGCTTTCAAAGAATCTCAAAGCCATTGCCGAAAAACACGGCGCGGCATATTCAACCTACGGCGAATATCCGGCATGGGAATACAACGGGGTTTCACCGTTAAGGGATTTATACGCAGGTGTTTATGAGGAACTTAACGGCAGAAAATGCGGCATTGAAGCCATCCACGCGGGACTTGAATGCGGCATATTCTATGACAAAATCGAAAATCTCGACTGCATTTCGGTAGGCCCCGATATGCACGATATACACACTCCGCAGGAAAGGCTTTCGATAAAATCCGTTAAGGCGGTATACGAAACGGTCAGGGAAGTGCTGAAAAGGATATGATTTTTTAATGAATAACTAATGATGAATGATGAATAATTTCGGGGCGCGAAGCGCCGATTATAATTAAGAATTATGAATTAAGAATTAAGAATCAAAAAATTGCAGAGCAAATCAGTTTTTCACTCGTCTATCTGTCCACTATTCTTGACAAGTTTCATTTCGGTGCGCAAAGCGCCGTTATAATTCGTCGGCGAAGCCGACCGTCAATTATTCATTATTCACTATTCACTATTCATTATTCCAGCGTTATTCTCTCGATATCGCGTTTGAGTTTCAGAAGTATGCGCTTTTCAAGGCGTGAAATATAGCTTTGCGATATACCGAGAATATCGGCTACCTCCTTTTGCGTATGCTCCTGCATCCCCTCCATACCGAAGCGCATACACATTATAAGCTTTTCGCGCTCGCCGAGCGAATCAATGCAGTTGTGAAGCACGCGCTTTTCGTCTTCATCCTCAACATTGTCGTTCACCTCAAGTCCGTCGCTGCCCAGAACATCACCGAGCAAAAGCTCGTTGCCGTCGCAATCCACATTAAGCGGCTCGTCTATGCTCACATCATTTTTCTGCTGATTGATTTTGCGAAGATACATCAGTATTTCATTTTCGATGCAGCGCGATGCGTAAGTAGCAAGCTTGATGTTTTTATCAAGGCAAAATGAATTGACGGCTTTTATAAGTCCTATCGTACCTATGGAAACAAGGTCTTCAATATTTATTCCGCTGTTTTCAAACTTTTTGGCAATATACACAACAAGCCGCAGATTGTGCTCTATGAGTCGGTCTGCGGCATTTTTGTCGCCATCGGCAAGAAGCAGGCAAAGGCGTGTTTCTTCCTCCTTTTTCAAAGGCGGCGGCAGCGTTTGCGGACTGTTTACATAATGCGCATAACCGCCTGCGCGAAGTATTATTTTCAGTTTTACGGATTCTATGATATCGCGAATTTTCCTCATCTGACTACACCTCAAAAATATCGGCATTCAGTATTATGCCGTACTCGCCGCCGGAAAGCCTTTCGGTTGTAACCGCAATTGTACAAGGCACGGCAGTTTTTGTTTTACCGTTTATTCTTACCTCTACCCTGTCGGGATTAAACGCTTTGAGCACAGATTTGCCGCCGACACTTGAGCAAGGCACTATGTGGACACGCGTTTTCAGTTCCGGTGGTATGCAAGCCTCCCACCCGGCAGATTTAAGATACGCAAGCTCATGCGCCGTAAAGAGCGGTGCAACACAATCCGCACAGACAATGTTCAAAGGTTTACCGTTCAGCACATCACGCGCGGTGTTGCCTGTATCGTAAAGCCCGTTTATTTCGGCGGATGCACCGCGAAATTCAACGCTAACCGTACAAAGCGTATTTTTGCAGAATTTTACCGCGAGCAGTTTTTCGCATATAACGAGCAGACCGTAAACAGCAAGCACACTCCCTACAAGGAATGTTATGCTCATATCGAAATAGACCGCACCGTTTACAAAGCGCATATTGGGCGGGGAAAAAGCAAGCTCTATACCGAGCATAGCCCCCGCAAACAAAAATGAAACCGCAAGGAAATACGCGAAGCCTTTTAAAAACGCCTTTGCGCTTTTCGGCATAAACGCCGCGAGCACTATTGCGGCGGCGGTCAGTATTTTATATAGCACCGACAGCAGAATGTTCATAGGCGGTGCAAATATAATGAGTGCCGAAAAGCCGCCTACAAACGATGCAAGCACCGTTCCCACCCTGCGTGACGGCAAATGCGAAAGTGTACGCGCGGCACAAATGAGTATGTATGTCACAATGATATTAAGTACCGTCAGCACATCGGCGTATATGACTGTCTCGGGCACATTTCCACCGCCTTTCAGCACAATTATTATACTTAAATACGGGCAAAACTTTTGTCGCAACAGGTCGGCAAAAATAATTTTTGATTGACATATACGGCAAGTGAATTTACAATATTAACAGTATATTTTCGGAGGGATACCAATGACTGTTTATAAAAATGCAAAGGTTGTATTCAGCGATAAAATAAGGGATTGCTGTGTTGTTGCCGACGGCGGCAGAATCATTGACATCTGCGACAGATTTGACAGTTCTGCCGAAGCGGTTGACTGCGGCGGCTTGTATCTTGCCCCCGGCTTTGTGGATGCCCACGTTCACGGCGGCGGCGGTTACAGCGCAATGAGCAACAACCCCGAAGATATTATTAAAATGGCGAAGGCGCACCTTGCGCACGGCACAACATCCATTGTGCCCACAACGCTCGCCGCTCCGCTTTCAAGGCTCAGTGATGCGGTTTTAAGCATAAAAAAAGCCGCCGAATCCGACGGCGGTAAAACGATACTCGGCGCACATCTTGAGGGTCCGTACATTTCATTGAAATACAAAGGTGCGCAGAGTGCCGAAAATATACTTAACCCCAACGAGCAGCCGCCCGATGCGGTGCTTGATTTATGGGATAAGATTCTGATGATGGGCGCGGCGCCCGAATGCGACGGCTGCCTTGAGCTCGGCGACAAGCTGAAAAAACGCGGCATAATCGCTTCGGTGGCACATTCGGCGGCAAGCTTTGAGCAGGTGGAGGAAGCCGCACGCCACGGTTACAGTGATGTTACGCATATATATTCTGCCTGCACCGCCTGCTTTAAGGTCGGTATTTTCAGAGTTGCGGGTGTTGTTGAAGCAGGACTTGTGCGCGACGATTTTTCGACTCAGGCAATCGCAGACCTCAGGCATCTGCCCGTTGGCGTGCTTAAACTGATTTACAAAGCCAAGGGTGCCGAAAAAATGTATGTGATAACCGACGGGCTTGAATTTTCGGCAAGCGATTTGAGAGAAAACGAGGTTTACCCGCAGGAAAACGGCGTGGGCGTTATTTTTGAAGACGGCGTTATGAAGCTTGCTGACAGAAGCGCCCTTGCCGGAAGCGTGGCAACCTTAAGCGACTGTGTGCGCAATATGTATAAAACGGTGGGCGCTCCCCTTTACGATGCGGTGCGTATGGCTTCGCAGACACCTGCCGAGGTACTCGGCTTCGGCAGCAGAATAGGCAAAATCGCAAAAGGCTATGATGCCGACCTTGTTTTGTTCGATGAGGATGTAAACATTAAAAAAGTTATTTCAAAAGGCGCGGAGATAAATGTATGATAATACTGATTACCGGAGCTTCGCACACGGGTAAAACCGCACTCGCACAAAAGCTTTTGGAAAAATACAAATACCCGTATCTTTCAATCGACCACTTGAAAATGGGGCTTATTCGCAGCGGCAACACTTCGCTTACCGCGTTGAGCAGCGATTCGGATTTGACCGAATACCTGTGGCCGATAGTTCGCGAAATAATCAAAACGGCTGTTGAAAACGAGCAGAATCTCATTGTTGAGGGCTGCTATATTCCGTTTGATTGGGAAAATGACTTTGACGGCAGCTACCGCAAAAATATCCGATGTATTCGCCTTGTGATGAGCGAATATTATATCCGTACGCATTTTGAGGATATCAAGGCTTTTGCAAATGTAATAGAAAACCGGCTTGACGATTCGGACTGCACAGCCGAAAGTATTATTGCAGACAACCGATACCAACTCGAAATGTGTGAAAAACACTGTATTGATTACTTGTATATAGACGGCGAATATATTATTGATTCTGTTTTATAAACTGAAAAAGCACCAACCAATTCAGTAAAATCGGTTGGTGTTTTCCATTTATATTTCTTTTATGTAGTCCGCGCTTGCGTATCCCTCATACTGAACACCGCCGACGGTGAATTTTATATGATACCATGCGGAAGGCTTGTCGAGAATAATGACCTCGTCACCCTCCCATATATGAGTAACAATATCGTACGATGTGCCGGGACCGCTGCGGATATTGAGGTAATCGCCCTCAAGGTTATACGCAACACCCTTACGCACGGTAACTACCGGCGGCTCAACGGGTTTTTCGCTCACGCTTGCTTCTAAAATATTGCTTGCGGCAGAAATATAGCGTTTGCCGAGAGCATCGAAATAATATGCGTAAAGCTTGAATTTCGCCGTTTTGTACGAACCCATAGATGCTTTGAATGAGGTATTTGAGGTTTTTTCTATCATCTCATAAGCGCCTGTGGACTTATTGAGTTTATACAGGTAATACCCCTGCGCACCGTTTACCGCATTCCACGAAAGTGTTACGCTTTTATCATCGGTCGCGGTACAGCTGAGTTTCGGTGAAATCTTCGGAAATATTTCCGCAAGGTCGGAGCCCGGCATATTGTTGAATACGGGTATGGAGAAAACCTTGGGCGTATTCATAAGCCCCGCATCAACATAGGCATAGTATGTATTTGCGGATTCCGATTCAACCGCCCTTACATTACCCATATATTCGTGGTAATACAAATTGCCGCTTTTGGCATTCACATTGAATTTTTGCAGGTAATTGGTGTACTGATATTCCGAAAATCCTTCGTTTATATAAATCGCACCGTAATATATGCTCTTATAAGGGTCTGTCCAGGGTCTGCCGTATGTGCCGGAAATTGAAACATACGATTTCGGCACAAAGCCCGTATAATAATTGCCGCCGACATAAACACTGACCTTATAGAAATTGCCCGACGCCTTTTCATAGTACAGTTCGCTGCCGGAGGGTATTGTGACCTTGAGCGTTGATGTGGTGGAAGCGTTCGCGTAAAGCGGGGCGGTTGTACGGCTTTCCATATAGCCGTTTGCCCACTCAAGCCCGTCACGCGCGCCGGTGTATGCACCTATATTGTAGAAATTGTATATGCCGTAAAACGGCGAGGATTTTCCGGACGCACCGCCTGCCGAAGCGGTTTTGCCGCCAACCTCCTGATAAATGCGCGAAGCGAGGTAATACGCACTCATACCGCTGTCGCAGGCAGCTTTGTAAATCGCTTCGGAATATTTAACATTTTTACCGTTTTCTTTATAATAAAGCGTATTGCCGTCGGCATCGAAATATGAAATATCGGCGTTGTGCATCCAGGTGCCGTCAAGAATCGCTTCAATACCGTCTATTGTCTGGTACTCGGAGAAAAGAGTACTTTCAAATGAGAATATGTATTTTTCATTGAGGAAGTTGAGCGGATTCATATAATACTCAACCGCTTCCTGTGAGGCACTCACCCAGCACGGATATTCTTTAATTACGCCTTTGCAGCTGCTGCAGGAGCACATATATGAGGATTTAACATCATTCTCAATAAGCTGCTTGCTGTGCGGCGACCTTTCGCCTGCCACGGCTTCATCCCAATCAAGTCCTGTTTGGAAGGCCTCAAAAGTCCACGAGGGATATTTGATGTGCAGAGCCTGCAGAGCCGGAAGGTACGATGACGGGAAGCCCTGTGCCTTCATACTGTCAATAAAATATGTCATATCGCCCTCACTCGCGTAAGTGAAAAGCATATTGACATCGGCAAGGTCCGCCCTGCCGTCGCCGTTTGCGTCGCAGGCGGCAATTTGCGCAGAGGTGCCTTTTGTGATTTTGGATACTATACTGAATGCAAGTCGCGCATCATCCACACTGAAATAGCCGTCGCCGTTGACATCGTAGGATGCTGCAGCGAAGCAATTTGTTGCACTCAAACAAACAAACACCGTCGTCAACGCAAGTATCGCAGCCGTTTTAAACTTCCCTTTCACAAATTTCACCTCGATCGATACAGATTTGTATTTAGTATTCTAACACACTTTTGAGTAAACTTATTTCCGTTTCGGAATTTTCGATTTCATTTTCATCCACACAGTAATCAAGTGAAAACAGCGAAAAACCGCAGTACTCCTCAATTCCCGAGATTATGGAATATTCATCCTTTAAAATGCCGTTATTTTCCGTCCACTCATTTTTGCCGCTGCCCGCAAATTCATCAACCCTGCCGCACTTATACGCCGCAAGTCCGCACACGAGTTTTACGCCGCTTTCACGGCACATAGCCGCCCATTGTTCCGCCGTTTTTCTGAACGGCGCACTTTCATTTTCAAGCCCGTAATATATCTGCGGCACTATCATATCGGCATAGCCGCCGCTGCACCACAACGCAACATCGGCAAGGCTTTCGTTAAGGTCCTTTTCGGGTATGCCGCCGGGACTTATGCTGAAAATGAGATCATCGTTATTATTCTTTATAAATGAATAAACTGATGCCATAAATACCGAAAGGCTTTCGGTGCGCCATTGGCGTATACCGAGCGAGCCGCCCGAGGCTTTGTATTCGTTATATGAGCCGCAGGGCTTTTCGGCAGCATCGGACGGATAAAAGTAATCATCGAACTGTATACCGGCAATATCATAATTGCGGCAAAGCTCTGCTATACAGTCAAGTACAAAGCGCTGCGTATGTGCAGATGCAGGGTCAAGCCACACGCCGTTTGCGGCAATAAAGTGTGTATCGGCAATTTTGATTAAGTCGGTTATTTCAGCGGCTTTCGGTATTTTCGCGGCATCCGTACACACACGGAAAGGGTTTACCCACGCGTGAACACTCATACCTGCTGCTTTCGCCTTTTCGATTGCGATTTCAAGAGGGTCATACTCAGGCAAAACACCGTTTTCGCATATATAATCGGAAACGGGAAATTCGGTATTAAGATAAAGTGCATCGCAAAATGCTCTTGCGTGCCAGAAAAGCGTATTTATGCCGAGTTCTTTAAGAGCCGCAAGCTTACTGTCGAGCACCGCTTCGTATTCCGACCTGCTTTTGCCGCGCACCATACCGCCGATTTCCCTGTAAGTCACCCAAACCGCGCGTATTTCGTCACATTCGGCGGCATTGTCGGCTGTATTTTCGTACGGTGCGGCATTTTCATCTGCGTGCAGAGCATCGGAAAGCACCTGCGGCAGACTTTCATCCGAAAACACCGCGAACACACTCACCGCCGCAAGTACTACGGCAATAAACAGAATAACTAATTTTGCAAATTCGCTCATATAATTCACTCCAACAAAAAATCCGTACTAAATAGTACGGAAAAGCAGAGTGAATTATTCGCCTGCGGCGTCACTTTCGATTGTATTGACAAGCCAATCGTCCTCAAGCGTATCGGTGCCGAAAAATTCATTATTGTATGCCTGACGAACGGGAAAACGCTTTTTCGGTTTTGCCGATAAAGAGGCGCCTTCCTCTGAGGCGATACTTTGGGTATAAACCTTGTAGACACACAAAAACATAAATATATCCACAACATACTGTAAAATGCACATAAGCTGCAATACGGTATTTGAGCCGAGTACTTTAAGCGCGGTTTCACCGAGTGTTATTGCGCCGTAAGAAACAGCGGAATAATAAAAGAATTTATAAACCTCGTAAATGGCGGAAATCACAAATGCCGCTGCATTTACAACTGTAAGGAAAGCATTTTTGCGGTCGCGGATAAGATACCACAATGAAACGGCACAAAGCACAAAACTATATGATGCGACAACGGTCAATGCGCTTAACACCACTCTCAACCAGACAGCACCGCTCATATTTACTGCCGCAACGATTCTGTTCTTGCTGTAAAAATACAGGAACGAAACAACAAGCAGCAGCTTGAGTATATGCTCTGCACGCTTGCCGGAACGCTGAAGGCTGCGTTTATGCCCCACTCCCTCGCCGTTGAATGCAACATACATAAGCAGCGCCGTAACAACGAGCGTAACTATATAAGTCTTTTGGGAAACCAAGGCAGCATAAGGTACCCACGCACCGATATTTGTAAGCAGATTGTTTACAAGTAACAGTACGGCGGTCACAGTAAGATATTTCGCCGCTGTGGCGATATAGCCGTTTTTGCTCATATTACACTCCGAAAATAAGGATTACCCTAAATCAGATAATGCCTGTTGCTACTTTGAGAATTATTGAAACATCCTCTAAATCAAGCATACCGTTTTTGTTAAGGTCAAGCTTCTCCGTTTTGGCAGCGGAATAGCCTGCCGACATCTTGCCGACCACTCTCAAAAGCGCTCTTGCATCGGCGGTGGTGATTTTACCGTCGCCGTCGGCATCGCCGTAACCCTTGAGAGAACTGCCGTTTTCCTTGACATCCACGCCGTAAAGGGCGCCGTACAAAGCTGCCGCGGGACTGCCCGTGCTGATTATTTCGATATCGTGCGAAAACTCGGTGCTGTTTGATTCACGCAGCGCAAAAGCATACCTGCCGATTTCGCTGACTGCAGGTGTGAGTGTTACGGTTTTAAGCGCAAGGCAATCCTCAAATGCGTAAGAGCCTATGACCAGATCGCCGCTTGCGGGGAAAGTGACTGTCTCAAGAACATTGCACCCTTTAAAAGCGCTGTTGCCGATTTTCTTTAACGATGCCGGAAATGAAACGGCAGTAAGTGCTATGCAATCGGAAAACGCGTAATCACCGATTTCCTCAAGAGTCTGCGAGAATGTGATTCGCTCAAGATAATTGCATTTTGAAAATGCTCTTGAGCCTATAACTTTAAGCTTATTGCCGCAGTTGAGAGTGGTTATGCGCTTGCAGCCGTAAAATGAATACTCGCCCACACTTTCGACATTTTTGAGATTTATCGCCGTAAGAGCAACACAGGTGTTGAATGCATAATCGTCTATTGTTTTTACATTTTCACCGAGCACAACGGTTGTAATGTGCTGGCAGTTATAGAACGCGTAGCTTTCTATAACTGTAACGGTTGCCGGTATTCTGACCGTTTGCAGAGCATTTTTGGAACGGAACGCCCCGGAACCGATTTTGGTAACGGTAAGACCGCCGAGCGTTTCGGGAATCGAAAGAGTCACATCGTTATATTTGACCGTACCCGTAACGGTGGCGGTACCGTCGCCGTTGTTGGTATAGGTAAGTCCCGTTGCGGAATCGGTAACAGCCGATGCCGCAACCGGAAGCGCCGCCGCAAGCAGCAAAGCAACAATTACCGTGCATATTTTTTTCATTAACCGGCACCTCCCGAAAACAGTACCGAGCAGGCTATGAACATCTGCCCGAAATAATACAGATATGCATTTCTGAGTGAATTTTTGCGTGTGTTTTTACCGCCGAAGAACATCAGAAGTATTATTGCATCGCTCGCCGCAAAACCGAGCGCGCCCAGAATCAGCAAAAAGCTGAATGACTGCATATTGCCGCCCGCCTGCTGCGCGAGTATACCGAGGTGCACAGCCTTTATGACGCCTGCAAAAATAACCGCGCCGTAAATAATAACGGGGATTTTCATTTTGCCGATTTCTTTAAGCTTACCCGAGAAAACATATACGGCAAGCAGCACCGCAAACGCGGCTTCGGCAATAATATCGGCTTTATCGAAGTACGCAACGCCGAAATCGGTGAAAAGCTTTTGCGAAAAAGCCGCGCAGCCGCAGCATTTTGCGACAGCAAAAAACGCCATACCGGCAGGCAGAGCAAAGCCCTTTTCAATATTGAGTAAAATATCACCGAGCAGGCACAGCACCATTTCGGCACATATAAATATAAAGTACTGCGATGTAAAACAGTCTTTAATCGCCGCGGCAAGCACGACATCCGCCATAAACAGAAGCGAACACAGTATTTTATACGGCAGAGCCTTTTGCCTGCCCTTTATGCCCTCGCTCATAATATACCACGAAACGGTAAAAAGCTGAACTATAAAGGTCAAGCCGAGTAAAATAAGATAAAGCATTCAAATACCTCATTTTTTAAATTACAATCAGTATAACATACAGCCGCGCCAAATTCAAGATACGCAAATGTGTATGTGAAAATGTATATTTTCACAAAAAATGTATATTTTCCGTGTTTTTTCAAAATTTATCAAAAAATATTCAAAAAAATCTGCATAATTGGTGAATTTTTTTGCATTTCGCTATTGCAATTTATAAAATGTTGGTATATAATACACCCATCGAAAGTGCGAAAAAGATGTTTCCGCTTTCAAACATTTTTATGAAAGAGGCATTTTGTTATGAAAAAGTATCTGAAAATCACAGCAATCGTTCTTGTTATTGCTCTTGTCGGCGTGTTCGCAGCATGCGGCGGCAATAACGGCGGCGAAACCGAAGCCGACACCACCGCTGCTCCCGCAGCAGACAACGGCGAGCTCGTTATGGGCACCAACGCAGCATTCCCTCCCTATGAGTTTGTTGCAGACGACGGCAGCTACACCGGTATCGACGTTGAAATCGCTACCGCAATCGCCGAAAAACTCGGCAAAAAGCTCGTTGTTAAGGATATGGAATTCGACTCACTCATCAGTGCGGTTGAAAACGGCGTTGTAGATGTAGTTCTTGCAGGCCTCACCGTTAACGAAGAACGTCTTGAAAAGGTTAACTTCTCAACCTCTTACGCTAAGGGCGTTCAGGTTATCATCGTTAAAGACGGCAGCGATATCGCTGATGTTGACGGCCTCGAAGGCAAGGTTATCGGCGTTCAGGCCGGTACCACCGGTGACATCTACTGCACAGACGATTTCGGTCAGGAAAATGTTAAGCAGTTCGCAAACGGCAGCCTTGCAGTTCAGGCACTCCTTAATGACCAGGTTGACTGCGTTGTTATAGACAACGAACCCGCAAAGGCATTCGTAGCAGCTAACGAAGGTCTTAAGATCCTCGACACCGAGTATGCAAACGAAGATTACGCAGCAGCTATCGCCAAGGACAACGCAGAGCTTCTTGAAAGCTTCAACGCTGCTCTTGCAGAGCTTACCGAGGATGGCACTATTGATGATATCATCGGCAAATACATCAAAACCGACGCTGAATAATTAAATCCTGAAAAACTTTTTGACAAGGAGCGGTTAAAGCCGCCCCTTGTCTTTGCTATGAAAGACGGTGTATTATGTCACTTCTGACCTTTGCCAAATGGATTGATACGGCTCCCGTGTGGATTCTTTCTCTCCCGGAAGGCATACAAAAACTGCTGTTTCAGCTTTACCAGACTTTTATATTCGCAGACCGTTGGAAATTTTTCGTAAACGGTTTGAAGATCACTTTAATTGTAACAGTCGGCGCACTCGCAATAGGTGTAATAATCGGTATGATTTTAGCGGTTATACGCGTAGCGAACGACAGTTATACTGCCACCAAGCCCCCTATTCCGATAAGAATTGCCAACAAATTCGCAAAGCTTTACCTCACCGTTATACGCGGTACACCCATGATGGTACAGCTTCTTATTATGGGCTTCGTTATTCTTGTGCCCAAGACCGATACCCAATGCGTTCTTTGCGGTATAATTACCCTCGGTATAAACTCCGGTGCCTATGTTGCCGAAATCGTAAGGTCAGGTCTTATGAGTATCGACAAAGGGCAGACCGAAGCCGGCAGAAGCCTCGGTATGAGTTACTTAAAAACAATGTGGCACATAGTTATTCCGCAGGCGGTCAAAAATATTCTGCCCGCACTCGGCAACGAAATGATCACCCTGTTAAAAGATACATCGCTTGTTTCCGTAATTGCGCTGCGCGATGTTACCAAGCAGGCACAGAACATTCAGGCTATAACCTACAACGCGCTTGTGCCTTACATAAGCCTTGCGGTTATTTACCTGGTGCTGGTTCTCGGCCTTGAAAAGCTGCTCAGTATATTTGAAAAGAGGATGAGAAAGAGTGACCACTGATAACAACACTGTAATAAAGGTTGAAGACCTTCACAAGTCCTTTGGTGATCATCACGTTCTCAAAGGTATCACTACCGAAATCAAGCGCGGCGAGGTCGTTGTTGTTATCGGCGCATCCGGCTCCGGTAAATCGACTTTTTTAAGATGCCTCAACTGCCTTGAAGATCCCACGGGCGGCAATATTTATTTCGACGGCGTGAACATTGCCGATGTTAACGTTGATATAAACGTTCACCGTCAGAAAATGGGAATGGTTTTTCAGCATTTCAACCTTTTCAACAACAAAACCGTTATTGAAAACCTGATGCTTGCACCCGTTGAAATGCAGAAAAAGAAAATGAAACAACTCAAAAGGCAAAAGATGTTTAAGCACATTGAGCCCGATGAGCCCATAAAGAGCACCGAGCAGATAAAAAAAGAAGCGCGTGAAACCGCGATAAAGCTGCTTGAAAGAATCGGTCTTCAGGATAAAGCCGATGTTTACCCCTCCACCCTTTCGGGCGGTCAGAAGCAGCGTGTGGCAATAGTGAGAAGTCTTGCCATGAATCCCGATGTTATTCTGTTTGACGAGCCCACCTCAGCACTCGACCCCGAAATGGTAGGCGAGGTGCTTGACCTTATGAAAGAGCTTGCAAACGAGGGTATGACGATGGTCGTGGTTACTCACGAAATGGGCTTCGCAAAGGAAGTCGGCTCGCGCGTACTGTTCTTCGAAAACGGTGTTATCGAGGAGGAAGGTCCCCCGCTTGAAGTATTCGGCTCACCGAAGAGTGAAAGATTGCAGGGCTTTTTGAGCAAAGTTCTTGTGTAAAAAGACGGAATATAAATATTTATGCCGCATCAAAACGCGTTTTGATGCGGCATGTTTTTATAATTACTTCGTTACGATAAACGCGTCGAAGCCTGCTTTTTTAAGCTTTTCAACATAGGCCTCGGCGTTTGACTTTATGCTGAAAGCGCCGGTCTGCACAACATAAAGCGGCTTTTTGAGTTCGGTCTTCGCTTCTGCCGAAGCCGCCTTCACGGCAGGCTTTACACCGTAGTAATCGCATATACCCTGCGCTATGGCTTCGCCTATCTGCTTGGTGTTTTTCCTTATAAAGTCCGAGCCTTTTGCGGTATCGTGGAACTCGCATTCGCAGTAAACGGTCATACCCTTTGCGGAGTTGCACTCATAAAACTCCGGCATGGCGATAAGCCTTTCGGCAGAGCTGCCGGGTGTAAGCGGTCCGAGTCTGTTGAGCACTGCCTGACCGATTTTTTTCTGCTCGCCGGAAATATCGTAAAGCAGAATCTGCGTGCCGCCCGTAACATTGTGTGCCGCGGTTGCGTTGGTGTGAATTGCAAGGTGA
>JAZUJG010000008.1:0-1677 GCA_045642645.1 Acutalibacteraceae bacterium
AAGGCGGATATGTCGAGCTCGAACATCTGCCCGTTTTCCTTTTCCTCGGGATTCACGCCGTGGTACGCTTTTACTCTTAAACCTTTTATAATTATTTTATCCATTGAGTTTCCCTCCGATAATCGCCTGCGACATTTTGACGGCATCGAGCGCGGCTTTGACATCGTGCGCTCTTATGATTTGTGCACCGCAAAAGCAAGCAATCGCTTCTGCGCCAACCGTTCCGTAAATTCTTTTAAGCGGTTCGGTTTCCCCTATTGCCTCGCCCACCACGCGTTTACGCGAAACGCCGACGAGCAGCGGTGAATAATTGCTGAGCTTGCTCATTTCGCGCAGTAAAGTCAAATCATCGAGCCTTGTTTTGCCAAAGCCAATGCCGCAATCGTAACAGACAGAGCACTGCATTTTACATTCATCGGCAAGTGCACTTACTTTGCCGAAAGAAATTAAAACATCTTCAATCACGCCTTCGGGGTAATTGACCACATTGGCGGAATCCGAATTACCGGTGTGCATAAATATATAACCGCCGCCATAAGCTTTTGCGAGTTCAAGACGGCTCGTTTCGATTTTGCCGCTTTCATCGTTGAAAATATCGGCACCGTTTTCAAAAGCAAGCTGCGCCGCTTCAAGTCGGAATGTATCTATACTGAGCGGTACACTTACACTTTTGCGTATGGCGGCAAAAGTATTTTCGAGGCGGCTCAATTCTTCGGCGAGAGTTGTAACGCGGGTATAAGGCGAAGTAGAACAAGCGCCGATATCTATAATATCGGCACCCTCAAATTCAAGTTCTTTCGCTTTTTCCACGGCTTTTTCAACCGTGAAATACTCGCCGCCGTCCGAAAACGAATCGGGCGTTATATTGAGTACACCCATTACCAGCGGGCGTTTTTTTGAATTAATAAGTTCTGTAAACGAAAACATATCAATCACCGTTAAGAAGCGCCATAGCTTCCGCACGAACGGCGGCATCGGTTTTAGCCTTGCCGCGCATAGCGGAAGTGCGTGTGGTGGCTCCCGAAGCCTTTATGCCACGCATAGTCATACAAAAATGCTCCGCCTCGACCGCGACCGCAACACTTTCGGCGCCGAGTTCTTCATATAGAAAATCGGCAATCTGTGCGGTGAGCCGTTCCTGCACCTGCGGGCGTTTGGCGTAAACATTGACTATTCTTGCAAGCTTTGAAAGACCTATGACCTTGCCGTTTGACGGAACATAG
Organism: Acutalibacteraceae bacterium; assembly: GCA_045642645.1. Lineage (GTDB taxonomy): Bacteria > Bacillota > Clostridia > Oscillospirales > Acutalibacteraceae > DTU089. The sequence continues at coordinate 1,224 of JAZUJG010000008.1, forward strand.
GCAATATGAGCTTTACCTATAAAGGGAAGCAGATGATGCTCGCACATTGAATGGAGCGGAATATCGCGCACCACGACGAATTCGCCCTCGCTCTTTTCATCAAAAAGCTTGAGGTGGTCGTGAGCATCCTCGGTAAGTCCCAAAAAAAGCTCCTCGTACATATTGGCAACGCGTGCGGGAGTTTCAACGAGTCCCGCTCTGTCGGGGTCCTCGCCTATCGCTTCAAGAATATCGCGCACTGCTTTTTCGATTTTGGGTTTGTCCATTATTTAAAGCCTCCTCAAAAGAACAGGCATACTGTGAGCAGAGATTTATCAGAGCTGTATGTTACCTGTGCCGCCTCATTGCCGGAAAGAATACCGGCTTCTGTATATACATTATATATAACGCCGTCATTAAAGAGTGTATGTTTTGCAAGCTCCATGGCATTGGCATCCGAAAAACGAATTTCGGC
>JAZUJG010000009.1:0-2681 GCA_045642645.1 Acutalibacteraceae bacterium
TTACGGTTTCCGCCAAAAAGAACAGCCTTTACTCAGGTGAAAAAACTTTTAAATTTGAAATAAAGAGTATTATCGAAATCGTTTGCAGAGAAATCGGCACAATGCTTGAAGAATGCGGTGCGGATGACTGCATAAGCGTAAGCTACGATGCCGAAAATGCCGCTGCGGATGTTATATTTGACGGCGATGCACTTCTTGCACTTGAATTGAATCCCGACAGAGATGCGCTCACAGGCGTATACTCCGAGCTTATGTCGTTATTCGGCAAGATTTATGCCGAAAGAAAACTCACCGTCGGCGGTGTTACCGTCGGTGAAAACGGCGTGAAAAATTACGCCGGCATAAATGAACTTAAAAATGAACTTCGCAATGCATTGAGAAACTTTGAAAATGCGGAAGAAAACCTCGTAAAATCCTTTGACGGCGTTATCGTTTCCGAAACCGTAAACGAGAATTTCAAAGTTAATGTTAAGTTTAACTGCAGCGATGCCGATGCTCTTTACAGCGGTCTTGCGGCACTTGACGGCTTTGTTGCTTTCGGCACGGATGAAGCCGAGTCCGAGCTTACCGTAATTGATGTGAATATCCCCGTGGTGTATGCGCGCGAGCTTGCCGGTGAATACGAAGATATTTACTGCGCCGCAGAAGCCTTCGGCGCAATGAATGTGAATGCCTTTATCGGCAAATTTGCAGGACTTGAAACAGCCGATATCACCGCTGAAAACGGCGGCGCTATCAATATGCTCACAGATGCTTTGGGCAAAATGAACGTTCTCGTTACCGATATACTTGCCGGGCGCGATATCAGTGTTTCCGCAGACGGCAGCGAATACATAAATGCCTATAACGGCAATGCCTTTAACTCCGAAAACGGCAGTACCGCCGATGTCGGCAGCTTTATTGCGGCATTGGGCGAGCTTGCGGATCTTGAAAGCGTAAATGCTTCCGCTTTCTCTGACGGCAGAGGCGACTACTGCGTATATGTAAAAGTCGGTTACGCAGACAGCGAATATGTTAAGAATTATAAATTCAATCTCAATGTTTTCGGTACACTGGTTGATGAACTCGAAAACACCGCATGCGATTATACCGTACTTACCAATGCAATAAATAACGCAAATACCGTTCTCGCAGGCGGTACGGCATACACCTCCGCTTCACTTGCGGTTGTAAATGAAAAACTTGCTGCGGCAAACGGTGTTCCCGCAGGCTTATTAAAGGGCGTGAACTGTGAAAATCAGAAGCTTATCGACGATACTGCGCAGGAACTTAATCTTGCAGTCGCGGCGCTCATAAACAAAGCCGATTACACTAAGCTCAATGAAGCAAAATCTGCGGCGGAGGTCATAAAGGCGGACGGCAAGGATTATACCGACGATACTATGGCTGTGCTTGATAATGCACTTTCTGATGCAAACGAGCTTTCCGACGACCTTTCATTTGAATACCAGCAGACCGTAGACGCTGCGGCAAAAGCAATCAACGATGCAATAGCCGCACTCAAAATCAAGGCTGATTACACCGCGCTCAATGAAGCAAAATCTGCGGCGGCAGAAAAGAAAAATGACGGCAAGGTTTATACAAATGCAACTATGTCCGTTCTTGACTCTGCACTCACCGCAGCTGATGAAGTTCCCGCAGACCTCACAAGCGAAAATCAGCAGACTATCGACGAGGCGGCGGCAGCAATCACTGCTGCGATAGAGGGTCTTAAAGAAAAGGCGGATTACTCCGCACTTGAAGCGGCAAAGGAATCTGCGGCAGTCAAGAAAGCCGACGGCAATGACTATACCGAAGACTCTATGGCAACGCTGAATACCGCACTTGCTGCGGCAGCGGAAATTTCCGATGACCTGTCGGTTGAATGCCAGCAGACCGTCACCAATGCGGCAAATGCCATCAACGATGCAATAGCGGCACTTAAAATCAATGCCGATTATACCGCACTTGATAAAGCTAAAGAGGATGCGGCAGCCAAGAAGTCCGACCCCAAGATTTACACGGATGCAACTCTGTTAGTGCTTGAAACGGCGCTCAATGATGCGGCGGAAATACCCGCAGACCTCACAAGCGAAAGTCAGCAGATTATAGACGATGCGGCGGCAGCTATCAACAATGCAATAGCAGCTCTTGAAGAAAAGGCTGATTATATGCAGCTTGATGCGGCAAAACAGGCTGCGGCAAACGTGAACTTCGACACCTATATTGTATACACCGAGGAATCTCTCGCGGCATTCAATACAGCACTCGAAAACGCAAATGAACTTTCCACCGACCTTTCGGTCGACTATCAGCAGGTTATTGACGATGCGGCAGCCGCTCTTAACGATGCAATAACCTCGCTTAAAATCAAAGCGGATTATAACGCACTCAATGAAGCAAAAGTTAAGGCGGCGGAAATCAAATCAAACGGCAAGGTATATACAAACGCAACTATGTCTGTGCTTGATGCCGCGCTTGCCGATGCAACCAAAGTTCCCGAAAACCTCACAAGCGAAAGTCAGCAGCTTATAGATGATGCGGCGACAGCAGTTAATAATGCAATTACCGCCCTCAAGGAAAAAGCAAATTATTCCGTACTTGAAAGCGCTGTACAACTTGCGGCGGGCATAAAGACTGACGGCAACGATTACTTTGAAGATACCATGGCAGTGCTTGACAGCGCCCTTGAAGCCGCAGGC
>JAZUJG010000010.1:0-3277 GCA_045642645.1 Acutalibacteraceae bacterium
TGACGAAGCTATTGAGCTCATGAAGCAGAACAGCGATACTTTCTTCGCCAAGGGCAAGAGCACCGAGAAGGTTTACCCCACTGTTATACTTCCCGGTATCAGCCAGTCGGTTTCCTACCTTGCCGATGAAAACGGCGATCCCTTCCTCAACGCCAACGGCGATGAGCTTTCGGGCGGTCTTCTTATCATCGTCGAAGCGGCGCTTCCCTCAGTTCTTGTCAACGACCTTCTCGTTCCGCTCACAAGATCTCTCATAAACCAGAAGGATGCCGGACTTTCCGAGGGCGTTTACAACACCGTAAAAGACCTTTTCAAGCTTCAGTCCTCCAACAAGCGCGGCGAGCCGATGTACAATCTGCAGACCATCTCCTATGAAACAAGCGTTGCGGGTATGTCGCAGGATGACAGAGATTATTTCTACAGAATGATCCCCATGCAGTCCATTACCGAGGAAGTAGGCGAAGACAACCTTTACCTCTATGCTTTCCCCCTTATCGGTGACCCGATGGAATCCGCTGCAGGTCTTAATGACTATATCCAGATGATCAAAGAGCAGAAGGGCGTTGACAAAGTCAACATTGTCACCATCTCGCTCGGCGGTACCATCCTCACCGCTTACCTTGACCTTTACAAGAACACCGGCTACCCCGATGTGAATATGGTGATCAACGTTGTTTCCTGCCTGCACGGTACCGACATTATGGGTGACTTCTATCTCAGACAGTGGAACCTTGAAGATGAATTCTTCTTCCACGAGTACATTCCGCTTATCTTTGAAGAAAGCGAAGGCTATTCAACTCTCGGTCACCTTATCAATGTAGCTATAAAGATTTTCCCGAAACAAGTCGTTTATGCTATCCTTACCGCAGCTGTTGACGGCATACTCGACACACTCATGCTCAACTGCCCGCAGTTCTGGTCAATGATCCCCACCGACAGATTTGACGATGCCAAGGCTAAATACAGCTTCATCTGGGAAGATCCTTCATATGCGGTTCTTGCCAAAAAGATCGATAGATTCCACACCGCAGCGGTCAACCTTGACGACAACCTTGTTACTCTCAGAACAAACAGCGTAAACAATGCTCTTGTTCACAACCTTTGCGGCTACGGTCTTGACTACGGCAAGTACGATTATAACTTCTTCGCTGCTATGGCTTCCTCCAAGGTTACCAACAGTGACGCTATCATTGATATAGACTCCACCTCTCTCGGCGCAACATATGCACCCGCAGGCACAATCCTTCCCGATGAAGTTCTCTTCAGAGACGGTGCCATCATCTCCCCCGACGGCAGCATTGATGCAAGCACCTGCCTGTTCCCGCAGAACGTTTGGTTCTTCCAGGGTCAGCACCACGAGGTCGGCAGAAACGACGTAGTTATCAAACTCGTCGGCAAGCTCATCTCCAACAAAATCAAATCAACCGACGATATGGTTGAAGCTTACCCGCAGTTCAACGGCAACAGAAATACCAAGAACATATTCCGTTGGTATCTTGAAGAAGCCGAAGGCGTTCTCAATGCAGAAGACAAGTCAATGTACAATGAAGACGACCTTATTGAGCTTCAGGAAGCTTATGATGAAGCAAAAGCTTTGATGGAAACCACCATCTGCGAGCCTTCAATCGCCGAAGCTACATCCGACAGGCTTCTCAATGCTCTGCGCAGAGTAGGTGTCAGAGGCGCTGCCGAAGACGAAACAATGAACAAAGCTCTTGAAACCATCGCCGCATTCGTTGATGATACCGTTTACTCCGTATTTGGCGGCAACGGCTTCTCCGATGTTGTACTCAACGCCCCGTTCGGTTCATTCAAAAAATAAGTTGCAACAAAGCTCCTTTTATGATAAAATTAGTCACCCCGATGTTTCGGGGTGGCTTTTTTAATGTGTTATATAGTATATAATATGTATAGAGGTTTTTATGAAAGTTTTTATTTATACCCTCGGCTGCAAGGTCAATCAGTACGAGTCGCAGGAAATGAGCGAAATACTTGAAAAACAAGGTTTCGAATCTGCCGCCACACCCGACGGCGCAGATGTTATTATAGTAAACTCCTGCACTGTCACCGCAGAAAGCGTAAGAAAAACGCGGCAGGCAGTAAGACATTTAAAGAAAAATGCACCGAACTGCATAATGATATTAACAGGCTGCGCTTCGCAGGCAGAGCCGGATGAACTGCGCAAGCTCGGTGAGGTGGATATTTTTATGGGCAATCGCTCAGATTGCGACATAGGAAAAGCACTTGATACATATTATAATACGCACGCGCGTGTAGATGCATTTGTGCCGCATAAAACCGGTGATGCGTTCACCGGCACGGGTATAACCCGTTTTGACGGTCACACACGGGCATTTTTGAAAATACAGGACGGGTGCGACCGCTTCTGCTCATACTGTCTTATCCCCTATGCGCGCGGCAGGTCGCGCTCAAAAACTCTTGCGGATATTGACCGCGAACTGAATGCACTAAACGAAAACGGATATACTGAAATTGTGTTTGTAGGCATAAATCTTTCCGATTACGGCAAGGGAACGGAAACCTCGCTGCCCGATGCCTTGATGCTCGCGGAAAAATACGATAACATAAAAAGAGTGCGGCTCGGCTCGCTCGAGCCCGACCACATAACCGATGAAATGATTGAAAAGCTCGGCAAGGTGACAAAGCTCTGCCCGCAGTTTCACATTTCGGTACAAAGCGGCTCGGACGGCGTACTCAAAGCTATGAACAGGCATTATACCGCCGCGGAGTATGAACACCTTGCAGAGAAGCTGCGCAAAACTTTCAAGGCTGCGACCATTACAACCGATATGCTCGCAGGCTTTCCGACGGAAACCGAAAGCGATGTGGAAGAAAGTATAAGATTTATAAAACGCGTTGGATTTGAAAAAATGCATATATTCCCCTATTCCGTTCGCCAAGGCACACCCGCCGCAAAAATGCCGCAGCACACAAATGCTGTTAAAGAAGAACGCGCCGCAAGGCTTTCGGAGACAGCGGCGAAAATACGCGAGAATTTTATGAAAGCACAGATCGGCAAAACCGTTACGGTGCTTTTTGAAGCCGAGCACGACGGATATTCCGAAGGGTATACCGAAAACTACACGCCTGTAAGAATTTATGATAACAAAATCCGCACAGGCAGAATAATTGATGTACTTATTACGGATTACGAAGTCGATTACTGCAAAGCGCGCGAATTATAAGTTTGCTTTATCGGCATTATCAGTAATATCTATACAAAATATTGTGTTTACCCTTGAAAATGCTTGCAAGA
>JAZUJG010000011.1:0-2772 GCA_045642645.1 Acutalibacteraceae bacterium
CCCCGGCCATAACGGCGAAACCGCAATCGGTGATGAGAAAAAATATAACCCGTACTTATGAAATTATTCTGCATTTCACATAAATATCAATATGAGCTTGAAAAGCTGCTGCTCCTGTTCTTTCCGCTTGAAAAAGTCGAAATTTCGGGAAATGCGGACGGCGCAGACGGCGATTACCTTTATACCGAGGTGTGCGAATGCGAAAGTACCGTTCTGTTAAAGGCGGCGCTTTGCCTCGGCGGTAAAGTGAGCGAAGCCGAAAAAGAGCTTGCCGTTTCCGCGCAGCTTAACGCCGAGCGCGAGCTTGCGCTGATTGCTTTTTCGCTGCTTACGGCGGCGTTCGGCTTTACACCGCAGTGGGGCATACTTACGGGCGTAAGGCCCTCAAAGCTTATGATGAGTAAGCAAAGAGAGCTCGGTGCAGACGGTGCATTTTCGTATTTTACCGATGTGCTGCGCGTTTCGCCTCACAAGGCAGAGCTTGCAAAAAGCGTTGCACTGACGGAAACGAAGATAATAAACACAGTCGGTAAGGATACATTCAGCCTTTATGTTTCCGTGCCGTTCTGCCCGTCAAGGTGCAGCTACTGCTCGTTCGTTTCACATTCCATAGGCACGCCCTCGGCAAACAAGCTTGTGCCCGAGTATATTGACAGACTTTGCGATGAACTGAAGCTTACCGCCGAAATCGCGGCGCAGTGCGGACTTACGCTTTCAACTGTCTATTGGGGCGGCGGCACGCCTACCACATTAAGCGCAGAGCAGCTTGACAGAGTGCTTTCGGTAATTGAAGAAAATTTTGATTTGTCCGCCTGTACGGAATATACCGTGGAGGCAGGCAGGCCCGATACCGTCACCGCCGAAAAATTAGCGGTGCTTAAAAAACACAATGTGAACAGAATAAGCATAAATCCGCAGACATTTTCCGACGCGGTGCTTAAAGCCATAGGCAGAAAGCACACCGTAAAAGAAACCGAAGAAAAATTTGCCCTTGCGCGTTCAATGGGCTTTGATTTCATAAATACCGATTTGATTGCGGGTCTGCCCGCCGATACGCCCGAAAGCTTTCGCCGTAGCGTAGACAGAGCCATTGAACTCGGCGCGGAGAATATCACCGTACACACCCTTGCCATGAAGCGCTCCTCGGAAATAGTCACAGAGCACGGCGAGGGGAACCTTGACCGCAATATTACCGCCGAAATGGTGGAATATTCGCGCAGGGCGCTTACAAAAGCGGGCTATGTGCCATATTATATGTACCGCCAGAGCAAGTCGCTCGGCAACCTTGAAAATGTTGGCTGGTGCAAGCCCGGCAGGGAGTGTCTTTACAACATTTTTATGATGGAGGAAACTCAGCACATTTTCTCGGTGGGCGCGGGCGAGGTCACAAAGCTTATTGATTTTAAACACGGCACGCTTGAAAGAATCTGCAATTTTAAATATCCGTTTGAATATAATTCAAGATTCGGCATTATGGCAGAGCGCAAAAAAAGAATAATCGCTTTCTTTTCGGAATAACAATACAAAAAGGGGGCTTTTCCGTATGGCTGTAAAAACAAATACCGTTGAATATATAAATTCACGCGCCGCCGATAAGCAGGCGTTCGTAAATGAGTACGAAAAAAAGTTCAACGCAAAAATCGAAAAAATCGCAAAGCAGGTGGCGCTCAGCGAGCGTTCCGAAATTATTATGATAGCAGGGCCCAGCTCATCCGGCAAAACAACGTCGGCAAAAAAGCTCCGCCTTGCGCTCGAAAAGCGCGGCTTTACCTGCTACACGATTTCGCTTGATGATTTTTACCTCAACAACAGCGATGCACCGCGTTTCCCCGACGGCTCGCCCGATTTTGAAACGGTGGATGCGCTCGATATAAAGTATTTTCAAAAGACCATGCGCTCGCTGCTTGAAAAGGGCGAGGGCGACCTGCCCGAATTCGACTTTTTGACGGGTATGCGTAAAAAAGAATACAATCACATCACCGTTACCGACAGGGATGTTATCATAGTCGAGGGTCTGCACGCGCTCAATCCCGCAATTACCGACGGCTTGCCTGCGGACAGACTGCTTAAAATATATATAAATGTATCCACGCGAATTTACGATGAAAATAAGGATATGCTTTTCAATAAACGCAATATGCGCTTTATTCGCCGTATGGTGCGCGACTACCGTTCGCGCGGTAACTCCGTGGAGGACACCTTCCGTTTGTGGATTTCGGTGCGCTACGGTGAGGATGCCTACCTTTTCCCATACAAAGACAATGCGGATATACGCATAAACACGCTGCACCTTTATGAGACCTGCGTGCTCAGGGATGAAGCTATAAAGCTGCTTTCCGAGCTTAACAGAGAATCGGAATTTTACAAAGAGGCACAGCGGCTTATAAGAAATCTCAAAAGATTTGAAAGCATTGACGGCGACTGCGTACCCGACGACTCGCTTTTAAGAGAATTTATCGGCAGGAGATAACTAAGATGGCACAAAAAGAACAGAAAAAGCAAAATGTGCTCAACGGCGCCATGGTGCTTGTGGCGGCAACGGCACTTGTTAAAATCATAGGCGCGATTTATAAAATTCCGCTTACGGGCATTCTCGGCTCGCTCGGCAGGGGGTATTTCGCCTCGGCTTACAATATCTACACACCCGTTTACGCCATTTCCATGGCAGGCTTGCCCGTTGCTGTTTCCACACTCGTTTCAAAATATGCCGCACTCGGCAGGCACCGCGATGTTAAACAGATGCTTAAAGTAACATTCCCGCTGTTTCTGGGA
>JAZUJG010000012.1:0-3250 GCA_045642645.1 Acutalibacteraceae bacterium
GGACTATAAAACCGGCAAAACCACCGACGGCGAAACCGGGCTTCCCGTATCCAATGTGCTTTCATACCGCTGCGAAAGCGGCGATACGGTAATAGTAAGACCCTCCGGCACCGAACCGAAAATCAAGGTCTACATCACCGCCAAAGCTGATTCAAGGGAAAATGCACTTGCGAAAATCGCCGTTATTTCCGATTCCATGAAAAAAATACTCGGAGTGTAAAATATGAGAAATTCAAAAAAGATGATAAGAGTCGTTTCGATAATACTCGCCGTGCTCCTCCTGCTGAGCATAGGCTCGGTAGTATTGAGCGTAGTAATTCAGTAAAAAGATACGGTAAAGCAGCACAACGGGGGCGCATCGCGCCCCCGTTGTTTTGGTGCTGCTGTCAGCAGCCGCAGCCTGAGCAGCCGCAGCTGGGGCAACCGCAATCGTTGTTGCCTGCGCCGAAAAGGATTATGATGAGAATGAGAATGATGAGCCACGAACCGTAGCCGTTGTTATTGAATAAGGAACCCATTTTTTATCCCCCTTTCATTTGCATAATATGTGTTTCACCGAAATTTGTTACACATTGAATATATTTCTTTATGCTGATAACAATATAGTCACAAAGCAGAAAGGGGGATGTATATGAGTTTCGATTTTGATTTCGATAAGCTCGGCAAGCGCGATCCCGGTTACTTCGAGGACCTTGACGACAGCTTCGATGACCGCGATTTCGAGGACTACGAATTCGAGGGCGAGGACGACGACATTGATATATACGGTGAATAAGACTTGAATTGTCGGCGATTGAGAGGTATAATAGTTTCGGAGATGATTTAATGCTTTGCCAGAACTGTAATGAAAAAGAAGCTACCATGCACATGAAACGCATCGTAAACGGCAACGCCGCCGAGGTGCACCTTTGTGCCGATTGTGCCCGTTCGCTCGGTTACGGCGAAACCTTTCCGGTGTTCGGTCTGGGTGATCTTTTGGGCGAATTCTTTCATAAAGGCGAGCTCGGTGCGGCAAGCTCCGTAAAATGTTCCGCCTGCGGCAAATCCTTTGAGGAAATCGCCGCCGACGGCAAAATGGGCTGTGCCGAGTGCTACAATACTTTTTATGATAAGCTTATGCCGTCACTCAGGCGCATCCACGGCAAAAGCACCCATGTCGGCAAAATTCCTCAGCAAAGTGCCGAGTTTGACGGCGCTCGCGTAAAGGAGCTTAAAGAGCAGCTTGCCGCCGCAGTTGAGGAGCAGAATTTTGAACTTGCCGCGCGTCTGCGTGATGAAATCAATGGAATTACACTGAACGGAGGGGATGCGAAATGAGTGCAAAATGGTACCTCGGAACAGGCGCGCAAAGCGATGTTGTAATAAGTACAAGTATCCATGTTGCCCGCAATATCCGTGAATTTCCGTTTCCGGACAGGCTTTCGCTGCCGGACAAAATCAAGGTCAATTCCGTAATAAAGTCGGCGGCGGAAACGGTTGAAGAATATAAATTCAATTATGCCGAAATGAAAACCCTCTCTCAGTCAGAGGTCGTTTCTCTTGCCGAAAGGCATCTTGTAAGTCCCGAATTTGCTTCCTCGCGTGACGGCAGAGCACTGCTTTTGACCGATGATGAATCAGTAAGCATTATGCTCAATGAGGAAGACCACATAAGGCTCCAGGTCATGCTGCCGGGCTTTGCGCTCGATGAAGCATACAGAACTGCCGATACAATAGATACGCGGCTTTCCGCTAAACTGAATTTTGCTTTTGATGAAAAACTCGGTTATCTTACGCAGGACCCGACCTCGCTCGGTACGGGTATGAAAGCATCAGTTATTCTGCATCTTCCCGCGCTTGTGTCATCACAGCAGATAGGCGCGCTCATCACCACCGTTTCAAAGCTCGGTCTTTCGCTTCGCGGCAGCTACGGCGAGGGCGCGGCGGCAAAGGGTGATTTATTCAGGTTAAGCAATACCATAACCCTCGGCATATCCGAGCATAATGCTATTGAAAATCTCAAGGCCATAGCGTTGCAGATAGCCGCGCGCGAGCGAACCGCAAGGGAGGAGCTTTTCAAATCTCCCGTTATTGAGGATAAAATCTTCCGCGCATACGGGATTCTTAAATATGCCCGGCTTATAGATACCGCCGAATTTATGGAGCTTATGTCGCTCGTGCGGCTCGGTGCAGTCAATAAGCTTATTGCCCTCGATTGCAGTGCCATTGAAGCACTTATGATTCAGATGCAGCCTGCAACTATTTCGCTTTCCGTTGACCGTCCGCTTGACAGAATGGAACGAGATAAGCTGCGCGCCGAAAGAGTCAGAGCAAGTTTGTGATTAATGCCGAATCGGGATAGCGCTTTGTGTCAATTCGTGTGCTTTTGCGTGAAATATATTTTATTACTATTTTGCACTTGCTATTGTAAATACCGCAGCCTTGTGGTATTATTATGCAAGTGCATTTTTTCGGGGTGTATTATGGAGAATTCTAAAAAAGTCAACAAGCTGCGCGGCTCAAGCCTTATGATTCTTGCCGCATTTATATGGGGCACATCGTTTGTTGCGCAAAGCAAAGGACTTGAACATATAGGTAATTTCACATTCTATGCGTTCAGGTCGTATCTTGCGGTGGCACAGCTTTTGCCGGTCAGCCTTCTTGTGTATAAAAGCAACAAAAAGAAGGGGGAGGGCGCTCACGGCGAATATAAAACCTTCTTTTCAAAGCGCCTGATTATAGGCGGTATTTTTGCCGGTATTGCGGTTTGTGCCGGCTCTGCGTTTCAACAGTACGGCATTGTGCTTTCGGGCGTAGGTAAATCCGGCTTTCTTACAACACTTTATATGCTTTTTGTGCCGCTTATAGGGCTCGTGTGCTTCAGGCGCAAGCCGCCGGCAGTTCTGTGGGTGTGCATCGGCATTGCGCTTTGCGGTATGTATTTCCTCTGCGTGAGCGATGCGGGCAAAATCGGCATCGGCGATATTCTGCTTGTGTGCTGCGCGTTCGTGTTTGCCATACATATTACTATATGCGACCGTTTTGTTGAATCCGTTGACGGCATACGCCTTTCACTTATGCAGTTTGTTGTCAGCGCCGTTATTTCCACCGTGCTTATGTTTATACTCGAAAAGCCGGATATCAGAATAATTCTTGATAATTGGTTCTCCGTGTTCTACGCAGGCGTGCTTTCATCGGGCGTGGCGTTTACGTTGCAGATTCTTTCGCAGCGCGATTTGAGTCCCACCATGGCGACATTGCTTATGAGTCT
>JAZUJG010000013.1:0-5861 GCA_045642645.1 Acutalibacteraceae bacterium
GCTTTGCCTACTTTTTCAAGAAATTCATTTTTGAGCTGTTGCGCTTTTTCAAGCATTTTTTTCATCCTTTCAATGTGATTTATATGACGGGGCAAAATAAAAAAGCCCCGTCCCAAAAGGGACGAAGACTTGACTCCGCGGTACCACCCTTGTTTTTGCATAGAGCAAACACTCTTTGTACTGTAACGGGTACTGACCGTTGCGACCTACTCGATTCTGCCGCACCGCTCGCGAGTGAACTTCGATACCCGGTGTAAGAGTGCGCTTTCAGCCGTGGCACACATCTCTATGCAAACAACGGATATTTACTCTCTCGGTCATTGCGTTTACTCTGTTACTATAACATAATAACATTATAATTTCAAGATTAATTTAATGTAATTGTTTATTTTCTGTGAATGTTTTAAAAAACACTTTACAACTTTAATTTCTGTGTTAAAATATAAATATAAATTTTAGGGGGAAGACAATATGAGTTTAAGCAAAAGAATTATTTTCACCGCAGTATTTGTGGTTGTAGCACTGGTTATTCCGCTTTTGCTCCTTATAGCGTTTGTTGATTCTTCAGCACATTTTTCTGTATATGTTCTTGTGTTCGGTATAATTATTTTTGCAAGCTTCGGTTTCATTCTCGCAAACATCGTTTCCATCAGAAAGAATGTTGAAACGGCTATGGAGGAGCTTAAAATACAAAATGCCGCGATCGCTTTCAAGCTCACATCCGTGTTTAAGGATAACCCCGAAGCACTCGACGAACTTCTTAAACACGTCAATAATCCCGATGTGAATGAAACCGCCGCACCGCAGGTGGATACCTCAAAGGTTTCGCTTAATCCCGCCGATCCGCTCATTATGCCGGAGGTTACTGCTAAACCGGAGCCGGAAAAGAAGCCCGAAACATTCGGCGATTTTGAATAATATCAGTAAATTAAGGTGTAATCCGCTTAACACGGTTTACACCTTTTTTATGTGCTTATTCAGCCGTAAATTCAAATGTCACTATATCGGATTTTAAGTGGTAAGCGCTTACTGCGGTAATTTCGGCTTTGTATTTTTTGCCGCTTTCAAGCGTATCGTAGCCTATGCGGAAATCAGCGGTATCATCGTCGTCAATAACATAGTAATCATCAATAAAGGTGTCTTTAATGATTTTTTTGCCGCTTTCATCGGTGATTTTTATGTTGTAATGGTGAACAATATAGTTGCTTTTCGCTTCGTTAAATGAGAGCACCCATTCGCCGTTTTCGCTCTTGGCGGCAGTTGCAGCGGCGTCTTTCGGGAATACGGGTACACTGTCGTGTGCTTTCATATTCTTATATGTATATGCAAAAGCCGATGAATCCGAGGTGTCTTCTATAAAGTATTCGCAGAATACGGTGTCGGAATTAAGGTCATAACCCGTTATTTTCACTCTGCCCGTTTCATCAGCCTCCACAATGCAAAGTTCTGCGGCGGTGTCGTAACCGTCGGGGTGCTGACCTACAACATAGTTTTTGTCAAGCTCAAATCGCGCCATTGCACCGACGCCGATGCTTGTATATGTACTTTGGTTGATGCTGCGCGGGTCGTTCATCGGGAAGTGTGAATGACCGGAAAAATCAATTACATTGCTGTGACCCGCCCATACAACATTTGTTTGCGGTGTACACCATACCGCACTGCCGTAAACCGTACCGAAATTGTGCGGATGCTGCATTACGAAAATCGGCTTGCCGTCAGCCTTCGCTTCCGCTGTTTCAAGTTGTTCTGCCGCCCATTTCAAATCTTTGACCGGGAAAGTCCATTCCGTAATGTGAGGGGAGCCGGAAAGACAGATGAATGTAAAGCCGTTGATTTCGTGAACGGTGTTCGGTTCGTAACCGAAATGTTTTCTGAAAAGGTCGCAGGCTTCTTTGTTCTTCATCTCGTGGTTGCCGAGTATGTTTATAATCTGCGTTTCTTCACGCTCGTATTTCTTTATGGTGTCAACATAATTTATAAAGTCATCTTCACCGCCGATGCTTGTGAAGTCGCCGAGACCGAAAACGGCGTCTATTCCTTTATATGTTTCATCATTATCATATAGTTTGTAAAGTGTTTCAAAAGCATCGTCAACATTTTCGTTTTCATTATGCGTATCGGTATATACGGCAAAGCGCACAGACGGTACGAAATCTGCCGGAACTTCGGGGAGTGTTTCGCTCACCGTTCCTCTTGAAGCCTGTACGGCTCCCCAGCAGAGTGTTATAATGCAAAGCACAGTTAATAATCCGAATACGGATGCAAAAAATATGCCGATTGATTTCAAAATTTTTAATATTGCATTTTTCAATAGTATCACCCTTTACCCTTATTTATCTGTTTTCAGTATAACTACCGGTGTGGAACAAGTCAATAAAAATGTATAATTGACAGTAGATACTGTAAATTTTTTCCAATGTCAGACTTTAAATGAATTTTCGATAAAAAAACACTTTAATTTTTTACAAGTATATGATATTATATATTTACCAATCAATCAGGAGGTTTGTTATGAAAAAATTACTCGTTATACTCCTTGCAGTGCTTATGTTAATCAGCGTTGCCGCTTGCGGCAAAAACACCGAAGATCCTGCACCGGAGAACACAACCGAGGCGCAGCAAACAGAAACTACGGAGCTTGTTATTGAAGGCGATCCTGCCGAGTATTCAATGGATTACTGGGCAGAAAAGTTCCCCGGTGAAAATATTTGCCCGTTCAGCATTGAAGAAAACGGCAAGGAATACTCATACTACTGGGTTTCAAACTTTGAGGGCTGGGACGGAACGATTACTGCCTGGATAAATCAGCCCTTTAACTGGAACGGCTGGCATTTGACCGAAGACGGCTGCATTGTCAATAAAGACGAAACCCTTAAGATTACGGATAATTGGGTTAACGGCGAGTCTATGTCAAGCAACTGTGTTGTAACGACCGAAAAATATGGTAATGGCAAGGCTGATGATACCACCGCTGTTGATGCCGACAATACCGAAACCACTTCGGAAATTACAAAGATCTTCACTGCCGTTTCATCCGCTCCCGCAAGCGACAAGGTTGTTGTGAATATCGCCGCCGATGTTAAATTCGACGATGAAAGCGCATGGCTCGGTCTTTGCCCCGCGGGTAAGGACTACATTACCGAGGCAGAAGCAGATGATGCCGATGTTATCTGGTTTGCCTTTGATGCTCACGATGAGGGCACACCCTATGTTTTCAACTGCGATTTTTCAACTGTTGAAGACGGAACATACGCCGTTGTTCTCACATCATCCGATGATGAAAATGTCGGCTATGTTATGATGCAGCTCGGTCTTACCAAGAGCGGCGATTCAGTAACATTTGATTATTCCGATGCCAAAATCAACGAACGCCCGTAATTTTAATCAGTAAATAAAATGAACCCGACAGAGTGGTGAACATTCTGTCGGGTGTTTTTAATTTGTCCATTACTTCAATACAAGCGTTAAATCGCTCATAGGGTACGAACAGCAGGGGTGAATCATACCGTAACTTGAATCTGCGAGCTTTCTTGAATCTATGCCGCGGGGAATGTAAACATTTCCCTTGGTGAGTTTTGCGCGGCAAAATCCGCATTCACCGGAACGGCAGGATGAATTAGCGGCAATTCCGGCGCGTTCAAGCGAAACGAGCAGGCTTTCGGTTGAACTGCAGGGGATAGTTGCAACCGTGGTATCGCCGTTCATAACCTTGCAGATAAACGAGCGGCCTTGCAGCTCCTTCGGGAAATCGGCAAGCGATTCAACACCCACGATTTGCCCGGTAAGTCCGAAACGAATGTTTTTGCTTTCGAGATTCATATTGCCTAACTGCGGCGAAACTCTGTTGTATAATGCCGTACTGCCGGAAACAAAAACGCTGAAATGTGCGGTCGGAGCGTATTTTTCTATCATACTTTTTGTTACGAATCCGCGCTCGCACTTTTCAAGCCGTTCGTCGCTCAAAACATAGATGATTTTGAATTTGTTTGTGACGGCAGCAAGTCCATCGAGTATTTCTGCCTCGGCAGCCTCGGCTTTTTTGCGGCAGGCGTACAGCAGAGTCAGATTCATATCAATCGCGCCTTCTGCAATAGCTTCCGCCATGGCTATAAACGAAGTTATGCCGCGCGTATCGCAAATGCCTATAACATTCTTGAAATCGCGAATAGGCTGATAATAAAAGCTGCCCGTCGGCGCAGATGCTTCAATTTCCGTGCCTTTCTGCCAATTGTCGAAAATATATTTTGATGCAAAGCCGTATTGCGAACGGCGTATGATCAAAACATATTCGTCGTTTAATGAATGTGACGGCGAGGAGCAAAGATTATACGGTCTTGTAATAACGGATTCACCGATTTTAAGTGTGACGCTGATATACTGACCGGGTCTGTAATATGCAAGCAGAGCCGTACCTTTTGCAACATTCGGCTTAAGCGTGTATTTTCTTACATCTTTATTGAGCTGGACCACCTCGCTTATTATAAGCGATTGGCTCGACGGATGCAGAAAATTGGCTATCGCGTTTACCGCGAAATTAGCGGCTATCGGCTCGCCGGGAGCTTGCGCAATAACGCCTTTGCGCAGTTCGGGTATCGACTTAAACGCCGCAATATCCTTAAATGAGGAGCGTACGGTGATTTTATTTTTCATCGGCGTTTCCTCCTTTGTTGATATCATCAAGCGTGGCGTACAGTGCGTTTCTGCCGGATGCGGCGCAGGCGTTAAGACCTGTGTGCTGAGTGCCCCAACCGCCGCAGAAACGAAGTCCGGGAATATCATTGTCGCTTTTCTCGGTCATTACACGCGCAACTATTCCGTCCCAATCGGTTGCGAGATACCCGTTTGTAACACCTTTAGGTGCGGATGTGTAGCGCGCAAAGGTCATGGGTGTGGCAACCTCGAGTTCTTCTATATTGTTGTGTATAGTGATACCCGTTGCATCCTCGTATTTTGCAATAAGTCGTGCTGCGAGTATATCTTTTTCGGTATAATAGTTTTCGGGCGCGACATTTGCCCAGCAGTTATCGGTATAAAATGTTGAAAGCCGCAAAATGCAGGTGCCGAAGGGTGAAGCTCCCGTGTCGGTAACATTCGGACATTCGGCAATAAATGCGTTATTGGTTTCAATGGCGCTCATAAGTGAAAACTGCGCTGCGGTATCGGCTGTTTCGGTTACGAAAACGGTTTGTTCTTTTATACCGAGTTCTTCTGCCGAACGGTTTAGACCAATATAAACACAAGCGTTTCTTGCGCCGAGCTTTGAAGCATTTACGCGCCTTAATGCACTTGTGGGAATATCCCGGCGGCGAATCATTTTTGAATAAACGGTGGTGGGGGAGCAGTTTGCGATTATATGACTGCACTTGATTCGCTCACCGCTTTTAAGAATAACACCCGAAATTTTGCCGTTTTCAAGCGTGAATTTCTGTACCTGCTCGCTGTAACGGATTTCACCGCCGTTTTCTTCAATATAGCTTGCAAGAGCCATACTGAAATCATAACCTCTGCGCTGAGGCAGGGTGTTGCCGCTTTCGAGATAACGCGAAACAAGTGCGGCGTAGTGAACAAAACTCAGTCTGTCGCAGTCAACTGCCGCAAGCATCCACAGAGCATTGAATATATCCGCGGCTTTACGCTTTAAGCCGAGTGAGGATATGACATCATTTACGGGATAGGCAGCTGTTCTTACAAAATTCCCGTACTCTTTTTTGAATTTGCTCAATTGAGAGTTTCCGATTTTTTCACCGAGAGCGGAGAATGCTTTTTCGGCTTCGAGAGTTTCGCGGGCAATATCAAATATTTTTATAAGTGCATCTCTACTGTCGGGTACAACGGCATCCAAGGCATTGATATAGTTTTCT
>JAZUJG010000014.1:0-2605 GCA_045642645.1 Acutalibacteraceae bacterium
AACTTCATAAACGGTCATAAATGAATGAAGTTATCTAACGATAAATGAAGTGCCTTCGGCAATGAAGTACTGCGTAACGAAGTTGCGCTTCGCGCAAACGAAAATTCATCACGCGTCAGTGTGCATTTCTGCGGCTTGATGAGATCATTTATCCAATATCCCTCTCAACTTTTTCACGCCTGCATCAAGCGTGGTATCCTTACCGAAAATGCTCGATGTGCCAACCACAAAAATATTCGCGCCCGCGGCTTTCATTTTTGCGGCGTTTTCGTAGGTGATGTTGCCGTCAACCTCTATTTCAACATTCGTATAGCCTTTTTCGTCGAGCATTCTGCGAAGCTCTGCGGTTTTTTCGATAGTGGCGGGTATTATTTTCTGCCCTGCAAAGCCGGGATTTACCGACATTATCACAACGCCGTCGATATCGCCGAGCACATAATCGAGTACGCACAGCGGTGTGGCGGGGTTAATTGCCACGAACGGCTTGCCGCCGCGTTTGCGAATTGCCGCAAGCGCCTTTTGCAGATGTGCGGTGCTTTCGCAATGCACGGAAACTATATCGCCCTCGCCGAAATCAAACCAGTCGATTTTTTCCTCGGGCTTTTCGACCATAAGGTGAATATCCATGGGGATATTGCAGAGCCTTCTGACATGGCGGCAGTAATCCGTGCCGAGCATAAAGTTCGGTACAAAGTGACCGTCCATAATATCAATGTGCAGGTACTCTATTTTAAGGCGCTCGAATTCTTCAAGCGAGAATTTTATGTTTTCTATATCCGCGCACATAAGCGACGGTGAAATTTTCATCTGCATTGCTGTCAACTCCGATTGTTTTTTTATATTATAGTGTAAAAGCTTAAAGGCTGCAATATAATTTTTATGCGCTTGAAACAATTCTTATAATATGATAAAATACCGATAACAAAAGTTACGGGTGCATTATATGAAGTTCAAAATTGCAATCTGCGACGACGAAGCCGCCCAAATTGAATACCTTTCCTCGCTTGTTGAGCTGTGGGCGGCATCAACAGGTAATGTTGTTATGCTCAAAAGCTTCGGGAATGCGGAAAGCTTTCTGTTCAATTATGAAGAAAACAGGGATTTTGACATTTTAC
This sequence comes from Acutalibacteraceae bacterium, assembly GCA_045642645.1. Taxonomy (GTDB): domain Bacteria; phylum Bacillota; class Clostridia; order Oscillospirales; family Acutalibacteraceae; genus DTU089. Next base: position 1,116 of record JAZUJG010000014.1, read on the forward strand.
TGCTCGACATTGAAATGGGCAAAATGAACGGCATTGACCTTGCAAAAAAGGTAAGAGAATGCAACAAAGATGTGCAGATAATTTTCATTACGGGCTTTGAAAAATACATTTCCGACGGGTACGACGTTGCAGCGCTCCACTATCTTATGAAGCCTGTAAGCTTTGAGAAAATATCCGAGGTGCTGTCCCGTGCCGCCGATAATCTCGACAAAACCTCGCCTGCGATTCTTATTAACGCCAACGGCGAAAATCTCAAGCTGCTTCTTTCCGACATTTACTGTGTTGAGGCTGTCGGGCATACGCTGAAAATCACCTGTGCTGACGGTGATATTACCGTAAATCAGTCGCTGTCGTCTTTCAAGAGCAATATCGGAAATGATTTTATTTCCACCCACCGTTCATTTATTGTAAATCTTGAACACATCAAACGAATTTCAAAAACAGATGTTATTCTCGATAACGGCAAATCCGTTCCCGTTTCAAGAAGAATGTATGAGGATATTAACCGTGCTTTCGTGGCTTATTACAGGAGATAATTATGTCATTATTTGATACCCTGTTTCACCGCAGCATAGATAAAAGAATAGCCGCCTACCAGCAAGAGCTTATAGAAAAGCACTGCGAGGAGGTACAGAATATTTACAACACCATGCGCGGCTGGCGGCACGATTACCGCAACCACATATCCGCTATGCAGGCAACACTGAAAATGGGTAATCTCAAAGAGCTTGAAAACTATCTCGGCGAACTGAATGTTGACCTGAATACTGTTGATACGGTAATAAAAACGGGCAATGTTACGGTTGATGCTATTCTGAACAGCAAGCTTGCTCTTGCGCAGAATAAAAGCATCAGAACGGATGTAACTGCAAACGTGCCTGAAACGGATATAACGGATGTTGAGCTTTGCGTTATAATCGGCAATCTGCTTGACAATGCTATGGAAGCCTGCATGAAAATTGAAAACGAAGCTGACAGATTTATCCGTGTTTATATCGGTCTTTTCAAAGAGCAGTTTTATATTTCCGTAACCAATTCAATGACGGGAACTCCCAAGCGACACGGTAAGACATATAAAACAACCAAAGGAGAAGACCACGGATTTGGCCTGGTGCGGATTGACGGCATAGTTAAAAAATACGGCGGTTATTTAAAAAGAGAGCACGAAGAAGGCGTTTTCGGCACGGAAATCATGCTACCGGTTACCGTTCGTGCGTAAATTCATACCATTCACGCAAAAGCAGTCCGCTGAGGCTGCTTTTTTGATATACTCACAAGCGAGGTGAAACAGATTGAAAAAGGATAAGAAAACACATCATTCTTTTGTAAACAATACAATATATATTTTTAAGCTGATTTTCAAGTGGGATAAATCACATCTGCCTTATTGTGCGGCTCATGCTTCATTAGATGTTATCATGGAATTGAACGTTGTCAGCTTTATAACGGTATTGACGTACTGCCTTGAAAACAACAAAGGCATAAAAAGC
>JAZUJG010000015.1:0-9163 GCA_045642645.1 Acutalibacteraceae bacterium
TGTCGGTTTCGACGTTGCAAAGCAGCTCGCAGCAGCAGGCGCAGACCTCTATGTTTCAACTCATTCAAACCGCAAGAATATGGAATATATGCTTTCTCTCGGTGCAAAAGAGGTTGAAGACAGCAAGATCTACGAAACAGAGTGCGACATTATCGCTCCCTGCGCTCTCGGTGCAACTCTCAACTACGATACCATCCCGAACCTTAAATGCCGTGCAATCGCAGGCGCTGCCAACAACCAGCTTCTTGATGAAGAATGCGGCAAAATGCTCAAGAGCAAGGGCATCCTCTATGCTCCCGACTTCATCATCAACGGCGGCGGCGTTATCAACGCAGGTCAGGAAACTTTCACCACCTACGACAAGGAGAACGTTCTCAAGCAGGTTCACAACATCTACAATACCGTTTACGGCATTCTTGAGGAATCCAAGTCCACCGGCGAGCCCGAAGGCGTTATAGCACAGCGTTTCGCAGAAAATCGCATCAAAAACGGCCTTTAATTTTGGCGCATAACGCGTTTTATGCCCTCTCGGCGTACCCTATGTACGCCGTCGGTGCATAATTCCGCGTTCTGCATCCAAAATCATAACAAAGGTTTAGCGCATAACGCTTTTTATCTCCCTCGGCGTACCTTTGTACGCGGTCGGTCGATAAAATCGTCTTATTCATCTGAAATCATAGCTAAGGTTTGGCGAGTAAGCCGTTTTATCTCCCTCGGCGTACCTTTGTACGCGGTCGGTCGATAATTCCGTGTTAAAACAAAGAACAGTCCGACTTTTTTTGTCAGACTGTTCTTTTATTTTGATTATTCTACAGTTACTCGCCATATTGCTGCGCATTGACAAAAACGGCAGTATATGATAACATTTCATCGGTGCTGAAAGCGCCCGGAAAGGTAACTATATACGGATAGGCGGTTAGCCCTCATAAAAAGAGGGTATTTTGCCCTCTTATGTAATAAGGGGGTGATGTGCTATGGAGTATTACTTTTTATTGGTATTAATCCTTGTTGTAGCTACAGGCTACATACTGAGCATAAAAAAATAACCGCCCCGGCCAAGGTAACGGTTATTTAATCAACCACGGCTAACCGTCTATCGGTTGCCTTTCTGCTTTCATTATATCAGATATTATTTGTTTGTCAACCGAAAATCGTAAAAACAATCGCTGCGATGGCTTTGTTTACATAATACAATGTTATGTATATATAACAACTTGTTTATTGCAAACGCCTTATAATAGGTATATAATCCATTGTTGTAAAAGCTATGACGAAGACGGAGAAAACGGCGGTAATTCACAGCGAGTCGGGAACGGTGCAAGCCCGGTAACGAAAGCGTTTTCAATTCCCATCACTTCCGAGCCGAAGAATGAACGCCGGTTGGTTATTAGTTGCTTCCGCAAACGCTGCGTTACGGCGTAAGGCTTGTCAGAGCCTGAGTGGTGCATTTGGCACAATTTGAGTGGTACCGCGGGTATCGAATTTAATTATTCGGCTCGTCTCAAGTTATTTTGAGACGGGTCTTTTTATTTTACGGAGGGTGTGTTATGAGCGAAACTAATACACAGTTACAGGATATTGCCAAGCGTATAAAAGAAATGCGCGAAATTCTCGGCTATTCCGTTACCGAAATGGCTGCCGCCACAGAGGTCAGCGCCGAGGAATATGTCAACTACGAAAGCGGTGCGGTCGATATGCCGTTCACTTTCATACATAAATGCGCCCTCACATTCGGCATCGAAATTACCGAGCTGCTTGAAGGTAAAACCGCAAGGCTTACAAGCTACACGGTTACACGCAAGGGGCAGGGTATGCAGACCGCCAAGGAGGAAGGCATAGTCATTCAGGATTTGGCTCCCAAATTCAAGAATAAAATTGCCGAGCCTTATTGGGTTAAATATGAATTTTCGCAGAAGCAGCAGAATGAGCCCATACACCTTACCCGCCACTCCGGTCAGGAATTTGACCTTGTTATTTCCGGATCGCTTATGGTGCAGGTCGGCACAAATAAAGAGGTGCTCCACGCTGGTGACAGCATCTACTACAACAGCTCCACTCCCCACGGTATGATCGCCGTTGAGGGTGAGGACTGCGTGTTCTGCGCCGTCGTTCTTCCCGGCGAAGAAACGCCCGAGGCGGAGATCCGTCAGAGTGTTGTTTCGGCAAGACCGTCCGAAAAACTCATCTGTGAGGAATTTGTCAAAACCTTAGAAAATGAAAACGGCGTTTTGCAGAAAATCAGCTTTGAAAATATCGAAAACTTCAATTTCGGCTTCGATATAGTCGATAAAATTGCCGATAAGTACCCCGACAAGCTTGCTATGCTTCACATCAGCAGGGATATGACCGAGCGCCGCTTCACCTTTAAGGATGTCAAGCGTGAATCCGCAAGGACAGCAAACTACTTTAAATCACTCGGAATCGGCAAGGGCGATAAGGTCATGCTCGTTCTTAAGCGCCACTATCAGTTCTGGTTCAGTATGATAGCGCTTCACAAGCTCGGTGCGGTTGCCATTCCCGCAACCTATCAGCTCAAAGAGCACGATTTCGTTTACCGCTTCAATGCCGCCGGCGTTAAGGCAATAGTATGCACCGCAGACGGCGACACGCAGGAAATCGTCGACGAAGCCGCAAAGCAGTGCCCGAGCCTTAAGGTTAAAATCTCCGTAAACGGCACCCGTGACGGCTGGCACGATTTCAATACCGAAAATGCGCTCTTTACCCGTAAATTCGAGCGTCAGCCCGATTCTGCGGGCGGCAATGACCCTGCGCTTATGTTCTTCTCAAGCGGCACTACGGGCAACCCCAAAATGGTCGAGCACAAGCACACCTATTCACTCGGTCACTTCATCACCGCAAAATATTGGCACTGCTGCGAGCGCGACGGGCTTCACTTCACCATTTCCGATACCGGCTGGGGCAAATCCCTCTGGGGCAAGCTCTACGGTCAGTGGCTTTGCGAGGGTGCGGTCTTCGTCTATGACTTCGACCGCTTCAACGCCGCAGAAATTCTGCCGATGTTCAAAAAGTACAATATCACCACATTCTGCGCACCGCCCACCATGCTCAGAATGATGATAAAGGACGACCTCTCCAAATACGATTTCTCATCGCTTCACCACATGACCACCGCAGGCGAGGCGCTTAATCCCGAGGTTGCAAAGCAGTTCAAGAAAGCAACCGGGCTCGACATTTACGAGGGCTTCGGTCAGACCGAAACCACATTGAGTATAGCAAACCTCTACGGCACACCCGTAAAGGTCGGCTCCATGGGACTTGCTTCACCGCAGTATGATATTGATATTGTCGATGCCGACGGCAACAGCGTTGCCAGCGGCGAAACGGGCGAAATCGTCATCCGTCTCGATAATGGCGCACCCGTCGGTCTTTTCAATCAGTATTACCGCGACGACGAAAAAACCGCAGAATGTATGCGCGGCGGCGTTTACCACACCGGCGACACCGCCTGGCGCGATGAGGACGGCTATTTCTGGTATGTCGGCAGAGTTGATGATGTCATCAAATCCTCCGGCTACCGCATCGGGCCGTTTGAAATCGAAAGTGTCATTATGGAGCTTCCTTATGTTGTGGAGTGCGGCGTTTCCGCCGCACCCGACGAGGTGAGGGGGCAGGTAGTCAAGGCAAGCATAGTGCTTACCGAGGGCACCGAGCCGACCGATGAGCTTAAAAAGGAAATTCAGAATTATGTCAAGCAGCATACTGCGCCTTACAAATATCCGCGTGTGGTTGTGTTCAGAGATTCTCTGCCCAAGACCGAAAACGGAAAAATTCAGCGCAATAAGCTGTAAGTCGCAAAAACAATATTGACAAATCAAAAAAGTTGGTTTACAATACCTACATAAAGACTTAGACGAAGAGAGCCGTTGCAAAACGCGTCTACAGAGAGGCAGTGTTGGTGTGAGCTGCCGGCAGCGTTGTTTCGGTTGTAGCTTCCGAGTCGGGAGGAAGAAAGCGTTAGCGATTAGACCCTCTCCGTGATTGCTGCGTAAATGCATACGGCTTGTCAGAGCCTGAGTGGCGCAAAAGCGCAATTTGAGTGGTACCGCGGGTAAAGATATTTGCTCGTCTCAAAGTAATCAACTTTGGGGCGGGTTTTTTTCGTCCCTTTAAGGAGAGTTATTATGGCACAAATCACCGGTCTTGATTACAAAATTCAGGAAATGGCTGCAAGAATCAGGTACCTTCGTGAAATCGAAGGTCTTACCACCTATGAAATGGCATCCAAAACCGATGTAACAAACGATGAATATGTTCAGTGCGAATCCGGCAACAGCGACCTTAACTTCGCATTCATTTACCGCTGCGCACTTGCACTTAATGTTGACGTTACCGATATTATAGAGGGCCACAGCCCCACTCTTAAATCGTTTACCGTTACGCGTGCGGGCGCCGGGCAGGAGATTGCCAATGCCCACGGTATGACCTACTACAATCTCGCTTATGCTTTCCGCAACAGAATTGCCGAGCCGCTTTTTGTTAAAACCAAGTTCGATGAAGAAGCGCAGCATAACGATATTGAGCTTACCACGCACGAAGGGCAGGAGCTTGACCTTATTATCGACGGTCATCTGCTTGTGCAGGTCGGTGAGCACAGAACGACTCTCGGCCCCGGCGACAGCATTTATTTTGACAGTTCTACCCCACACGGTATGATTGCCGTAAACGGTGAGGATTGCAATTTCTATGCAATAGTTCTTAATCCCACGGGCGAGCCGATTCCCGAGATTTCCGCAAAGCCCGAAAAGAACAAGGGCGTTGCCGTTAAAAAGGATACCGAAAACAGAATATACCAGAAATTCATTGATGTTGAGGAAAATGAAAAAGGCACTCCCACATCAATTACATTTAAAAATACCGAGCATTTCAACTTTGCGTTTGACCTTATCGACGCCCTTGCCGATAAATCACCCGACAAGCTCGCTATGCTCCATATATCCAAGGATAAAACCGAGCGCCGCTTCACATTCAAGGATATGAAGAAGGCATCGAGTCAGTGTGCAAACTATTTCAAATCTCTCGGCATCAAAAAGGGCGACAAGGTAATGCTCGTGCTTAAAAGGCATTATCAGTTCTGGTTTGCAATGCTCGGTCTTAATAAACTCGGCGCTATCGCCATTCCGGCAACAAATCAGCTTCAGACTCACGATTTCGAGTACCGCTTCAAAGCGGCGGGTATCAATACAATCATCTGCACATCGGATGGCGACACTGCAAACCAGGTGGATGAAGCCTGCAAGAGCTATGATGGTATGGTGAATAAAATAATCGTCGGTGAGCCGCGTGAGGGCTGGCGTGATTTCAACAGTGAATATACGCTGTTCAGCTCGCACTATGTACGTCCCGACGATGCACCCGGCGGCGATGACCTTATGCTTATGTTCTTCACCTCCGGCACATCCGGCTACCCGAAGCTTGCGGCGCACAATTATAAATATGCGCTCGGTCATTTCCACACCGCAAAGTATTGGCACACCGCCGACCCCGACGGGCTTCACTTCACCATAGCCGAAACCGGCTGGGCAAAGGCTATGTGGGGCAAAATGTACGGTCAGTGGCTTTGCGAGGCGGCAATATTCGTCTATGACTTTGACCGCTGCGATGCCTCCGATATTATGCCGATGTTTGCTAAATATCAGATTACCACCTTCTGCGCACCGCCCACGATGCTCAGGATGATGATAAAGCAGGACCTTTCCAAATACGATTTCTCATCCGTCAAGCACATGACCACTGCGGGTGAGGCACTTAACCCCGAGGTTTACAGGCAGTTTGAAAATGCCACGGGCCTGCAGATAATCGAGGGCTTCGGTCAGTCCGAAAGCACCATGATAATCGGCAACCTCGTAGGCACCAAGCACAAAATCGGCTCTATGGGTAAGCCCGCACCGATTTATAAGGTCGAGCTTATGAATGCCGACGGCGGCTCCGTTCCCGTAGGCGAAACGGGTGAAATCGTAGTTAATGTCAAAGACGGTGCGCCCTGCGGCCTTTTCACCGGCTATTACGGCGATAAGGAAAAAACCGACGAAGTCTGGCACGACGGCTACTACCATACCGGCGATGCCGCGTGGTGCGATGAAGACGGCTACTATTGGTATGTCGGCAGGGTGGACGATGTTATCAAGTCCTCCGGCTACCGCATCGGGCCGTTCGAAATCGAAAGCGTTATTATGGAGCTTCCCTATGTTCTTGAGTGCGGCGTTTCCGCAGCACCCGACGAGGTGAGGGGGCAGATAGTCAAGGCAAGCATTGTGCTTACCAAGGACACCAAGCCTACCGAGGAGCTTAAAAAAGAGATACAGAATTACGTCAAGAAGCATACCGCGCCTTATAAATATCCGAGGCTTGTCGTGTTCAGAGACGAGCTTCCCAAAACCACGAGCGGTAAGATTCAGCGTAATAAGCTATAATTATGAAAAGAATTACCATTTTTTGCGGCCACTACGGCAGCGGCAAAACGAATATTGCGGTTAATTACGCATTTTACCTTAAAGAATGCGGTAAGGATGTCGCCATAGGTGATGTCGATATAGTAAACCCGTATTTCAGAACGAAGGACAGCGAAAAGGAGCTTGCCGATGCCGGCATAAGCGTGATTTCACTCCCGTTTGCAAATTCCAATGTTGATTTGCCCTCGCTGCCGTCGGAGGTTTATTCGCTTGTGCAGAACAGAGCAAGGTATGCCGTACTTGATGTAGGCGGCGATGACCGCGGCGCTTACGCACTCGGCAGATATGCACCGTATATACTCGAAGAAAATGATTACGATATGCTCTTTGTAACCAATTTCTACCGCCCGCTTACGCAAACGCCGGAGGATGCGCTCGCCGTGCTTCGCGAAATCGAAGCCGCCTGCAAAATTCCGTTTACGGGCATAGTAAACAATTCAAACCTCGGTGAAGAAACCACCGTTAACGATGTTCTCGCCACCGATGAAAAAGCCAATCTTCTTGCGAAAATTTCCGGTCTGCCGCTTGTAATGACCACCGCCGAACAAACCAGGTGCCGGGACGGAATGTTTCCGCTGAAATTGCAGAAAAAATATTTTTGAGGAGATGACGGTATGGCAAAAGTTACCTTTGATACTGACAGATGCAAGGGCTGTGGTCTTTGCGTAACTGCTTGTCCGAAGGGGATTATCACCATCGCAAAAAGCAAAATAAACAAAAAAGGTCATTCACCTGCGGAAATGACCGACGCTGAAAAGTGCATAGGCTGCGCATTCTGTGCCACTATGTGCCCCGATTGCGTTATAACCGTAGAGAAGTGAGGTGCTTAAAATGTCTGAAAAAGTTTTGATGAAAGGTAACGAGGCAATTGCCGAGGCTGCTATCAGAGCAGGCTGCCGCCATTACTTCGGTTACCCCATTACGCCCCAGACAGAGCTTGCGGCGTATATGGCAAAGAGAATGCCCAAAATCGGCGGTACATTCCTGCAGGCTGAAAGTGAAATTTCGGCTATCAATATGGTTTACGGCGTAGCAGGAACCGGCAAAAGAGTTATGACTTCTTCCTCCAGCCCCGGAGTATCGCTTAAGCAGGAAGGTATCAGCTACATAGCAGGCGCGGATCTTCCCGCACTTATAGTCAATGTTCAGCGCGGCGGCCCCGGTCTGGGCGGCATTCAGCCCAGCCAGTCCGACTATTTCCAGGCAACAAAGGGCGGCGGCCACGGCGACTATCACCTTATAGTCCTCACTCCCGCATCCGTTCAGGAAATGGCTGATATGACGGCACTCGCATTCGACCTTGCCGATAAATACCGTATGCCCGCCATGCTTCTTGCAGACGGCACTATGGGTCAGATGATGGAGCCCGTTGAGCTTCCCGAGGAAAACAACAATTCCGTTGCAAAGCCCTGGGCAGTTACCGGCACCGATATGCAAAGAGAGCATAATATAATCAACTCCCTTTACCTTGTACCCGAGGAGCTTGAAAAAACCAACTTCGAAAGATACGAAAAGTATAAATTCATTGAGGAAAACGAAGTAAGGTACGAAAGCTACCTTATGGACGATGCCGAATATTGCCTTGTTGCTTTCGGTATTGCGGCGCGTGTTTCCAAAAACGCCGTAAACGAGCTGCGCAAGCAGGGCATAAAGGCGGGGCTTATCCGTCCCATTACCGTTTGGCCCTTCCCCGTAAAGCCCATTAAAGAGGCTGCCGAAAAGGTCAAAGGCTTCGTAAGCGTTGAACTTTCCATGGGTCAGATGATAGAGGATATCCGTCTTGCCGAGGATTGCAAAAAGCCCGTAGTGCTTTGCAACAGAGCAGGTGGTATGATCCCCACACCCGAACAGATTATCGAAACAGTTAAAAATATGCAGGGAGGTAATGAATAATGGCAGTTGTATTTGAAAAACCCAAGAGCCTTACCGATGCCGAGCTTCATTATTGCCCCGGCTGCACACACGGTATAATTCACAGACTTGTTGCCGAAGCTATCGACGGCTTGGGCATTGAGGGTAAAACCATAGGTGTTGCGCCCGTAGGCTGTGCAGTGCTTGCATACAATTACTTTGCCTGCGATATGGTTGAGGCTGCCCACGGCAGAGCACCCGCAGTTGCAACGGGTATCAAGCGTTCGCTTCCCGAAAACATCGTTTTCACCTATCAGGGCGACGGCGACCTCGCTTCCATCGGTATGGCTGAAACAGTCCACGCCGCTACAAGAAACGAGAATATCACCGTTATATTCGTAAATAACGCCATTTACGGTATGACAGGCGGTCAGATGGCACCCACCTCGCTGCCCGGTCAGGTTACACAGACCTCGCCCTACGGCAGAGATGTCGCAACCGCAGGTTATCCCATCAAGGTTTGCGAAATGCTTTCCACACTTGACGGCCCCGAATACATCGCACGCGTTGCGGTAAACAATGTTAAGAATGTTAACGCCGCAAAGAAGGCTATCCGCAAGGCTTTTGAAAATCAGATAAACGGCAAGGGCTTTTCGCTTATCGAGGTCGTTTCATCCTGCCCCACCAACTGGGGTATGACACCCGAAAAGGCGCTTCAGTGGGTCGATGAAAAAATGATTCCGTACTATCCGCTCGGCGTTTATAAGGACAGAAGCGCAAAGGAGGCTGAGTGATATGACAAATAATATATTACTTGCAGGCTTCGGCGGTCAGGGCATACT
>JAZUJG010000016.1:0-6651 GCA_045642645.1 Acutalibacteraceae bacterium
GCGGTTTCGGTATCGTCTGCCGAGTAGTTTACAAACGATTTGATATCTGCCGCCTTGTCGCCCAAAAGCTCGGTACGCAGATCTGCACTGTTGCGGTATTCGACCGCGGCAAGTTCTTTAAGGTAGGTGAGTGTTTTTTCATTATCGGCGCTGAAATTTTCAGTGCAGTAAAGGAATTTCGCCTCGTTGATGCGTTCTGCACAGTCAGCATAAGCGCCGAGCTCGGTGAGAGCTGCGATTGCCTTTTCATATTCTTTGTTTTCGGTGTATGAAAGAGCCTTGCGGTATGCACATTCCGTTACCATATCGGCACTGTCGCCGTAATCTTCATTCTCGAAAATTTCGGCGGCTTTGTCAAATTCACCTGCATCGAGCAGAGCCTTGGCGGCATTGTAGTTGCATGCCTTTGCTCTTACGGTGCTGTCCTTGTAACCTGCTATGGATTCATAAATGCCCTTTGCCTTTTCATAACTGCCGTCTTTTTCAAGTGCGGATGCTTCGTTGTATAGACATTCGGATTTTTTGTCGGCACTGTCAAGATAATCGCCGAGCGAAGCATAAACCTCGGCAGCTTCGGCATATTTCGATTTCGCCTCCATACCGGCGGCTCTTGTGTATTTAAGCTTGTTGAGCACAGAGGGACCGAATTTGATAGCGGCAAAAGCGAGAATTATAACAAGTATGATTGCAAAAATGAGCTTTCCGTTGCCTTTTTTCTTGGGCTTGCGCATTGTTTTCGGCTCGCCTTCTTCGTCTTCGTCGCTTTCCACGGGGTTTGTAACCTCTACCGTCTCAAATACCGCGGGCTTTTCTTCGCTTTCTTCGGTAACTTCATCGTCGGGTGGACAGAAGCCCGTAACAACGGTTTCTTCAACCACGGAAGTTTCCTCAACCTCAGCGACTTCCTCAACCTCAGCAGTTTCCTCAACCTCGGCGATTTCCTCAACCTCAGCAGTTTCCTCAACCTCAGCAGTTTCCTCAACCTCGGTGACTTCTTCAACCTCGGCGGTTTCTTCGAACTCGGCGGTTTCCTCGACCTCGGCAGATTCTTCGACTTCGGCAGATTCCTCGGGCTCAATCTCAATGATTTCAGGCTCGATTACCACAACGGGTTCGGTCTGTTCATTGAGGTCATCATATTCCTTGAGACTTTCTTCAAAGAAATCGTAAGCGGCTTTTTTGAGCTTGTCGGCAGTAGCGCCCACGCCCGTAACCGCGGTGTAATTGAAGCTTTCAAGCAAAGCGGCAAGCTCTGTGAAAACCTCGGAGTATTTCATAAGAAAATCATACTTTGCTTTGCTCTTTTCAAAGAACATAACTATGCAGCGATAGTAGATTTCAAGGTTTTTGATATCGTTTGTAAGAATGCCCGTGAAAACGGTGTGACTTTCAATGCTCTCTTTGATGCGGGCATATTTTTTGTCGCCGACATCGGCGGCTTCTGCCGCTTCAATCAGGAAGCATTTTGAAAATTTGACGGAAAGCTGCTTTTCGTTGCGCTCGTTAAAGCGTGAAGCAAGCTCGGTGAGTGCGTGCCTAAACTCGCGGGCTTCATTCTGAAGACAGATGATTGCCGAAACTTCGGCTTTGATTTTTTCGGCGTCGGCTTCTTCAAGCGATGAGAGGTGGAGAAGCGCGACATACTTTTCAAGCCTTGAACACTCGGTGTCTGCAAGTGCAAGGTAACGGGCGTATTCATCATCGGGCATATCGCGGAAAGAGTTTAAAACCTTGGAGTATGACTCCGAAAGTGATTTCGAATCCTCATCGAGCATAGCGGCATCGCAAAGACCTTTGTAGAACAGTGCGCGGTAATCGGCACCGTCGGCTACAATGGCTTTCATAAGGTAATTGTCGGCTTCGGCAAAATTCTGCTCGTTGTAGTACTGAACACCGAGCAGAGCATTTTCGCAGCCGCTTGCGTATTCTGCGTGGCAGGAAGGGCAGGTGAAGCCCTCTGCTGTTTTTTCAAGAAAAGCGTTTTTGCAGTTGTCACAAATTATTCTGATCATAATATCCCCCAAACAAGATAGATATTGTTTGAATAAGTACATATAAATACATCATATATAATAGCACAAGCCGTATGTGTTTTTCAATACTTTTTTTATCGGTTTTGGCGCTGCCCGAAAATAAAGCAAAGAGCCGTAAAAATTTGCTTTTACAACTCTTTGCAATTATTGTTATATGCTTTTGTAAATCCACAGTTCGCTTATTTCAAAACCTGCAAGCGGCTCGCTTATTTCAAGCTCCATTGTTCCGTTTACAAGGTAATCGGCGGGGATATCGTATGTGGCGGATTCAAACCCGGGCGCGAGCATAAGCTCATCGAAGCGTTCATCCTTAACTCCGCCGTACTGCACGCCATCGTAAACCGTGTTGCCGTTTACTGCGATTTTGTGGTGCTTTATAACATCAAGGCGCGAAGACTTGTATGCTATGCGCATTTTGTAATCGCAGCCCTGCTCGAGTGCGCCGAAATTTGCCCTGAAGCTGAAATTGTCAAATACCTTTGTCATGCACATCGGCAGAGCGTTTTGCTTTGCGTTCGGTCTGTCGCCCTGGAAATCCATATAGAATTCGCCGTTCTGATGCACACCGAGCGTGTCAAGTCCGTGCAGCGCGACCGAGTAGTAAATGCCGTTTTCGCCTGCATTACAGCGGTTAAGTATCATATCGGCAAATGCCTTTTGCTCATTTTCCGGCATAGCCTCAAGTCTTGTAAGCTGCTTTTTGTAATATGCACGGTCGCTCACATTATTGTCGATAGTGTCAAGCGTTGCACCACGTTCCCAGCTGTTCGTGTGGTAGTGCTCAACATCAAGCTGTATGCCTATAAGCTCAAACAGCTTTGCCGCAAGCGTGTTGATTTCACCGCGCAGGGCGTTGTAGCTTTCGCTGAACGGAGCATCAAGCACCGCCGTCGCCTTTTCATATTCGCCCAAACGCATAAATTCGCGGCATTCGGCGCAAAGGCCTTCTTCAAACCTGCGGCGTGTGAATACAATCATATCGCAGCACGCTCTGAAATACAGCAGCAGAAAATGCCAATTCTCCGAAAGCTCGGGATTTTCTTTTAGAATCTCGCAGAAAAGTAAGTATGTGTTTTTTGCCGACGGACTTTCGAGCGGGTCTGTCTGCCAGTTATCTTCAAGTCCGAAAATTCCGTCGCAGATTTTCTGCGCATCGACACCGGGCATAAAGAAGCGGGCATAGTCGCGCACGATTTCATCAAGCGGCTCGTCGGGGTCGAATTCAAGTGCCGACCAAACAGCCTTGTTCAAATCATCGTGCACGCCCTCCGAGTAGCTTACGCTGCCTACGGTGTACGGCGAAAAGATGCGGTGCAGCTTTTTGAATTCTCGCGGGCGGGGATTGACACTTTCGCGCGAGAGTGCCGAGGCATACGAAAAATGCCAGTCGTCGTCAAGAAAATTCACGGGATATTCGCACCTGACATTGTGTGTGATATCGGGGTAAAAGCGCAGGGGATATTTAGCGGGAATCCTCTTGCGCAGCTCGTGCATGGGGAACGCGTGGTTCGGCCCCATAATGAAAATGTCTATTTCTTCCGGCTCGGATTTCAGTTCCTCGCAGAGCGCTTCGCCCCAATCGGGATATATGTGCGGCGCCTGCGCCGAGGGTGTCATTTTAGCATTCGGGTGGTGCTTTTTGAGTACCTCCGAAATCTTTTTGCATCTGTCAATGAAATCGTCGGCATACAGCTCGCCGGGGTCGCCTCCGGGCGGGAAAACATAGTCAACGCGTTTAAGTGAAGCATATAGCTTGTCGCGGCGCGCAACGGCTTCTTCGGCGGTTTCGTTATCGCTGTTCGGGTGCCAGAGCGAAACATCCATATCCACGGTATCGGCAAGGCGGCTTGCTTCGCGAAGCAGGTCCTCCTCATCGTATTTCATAAGTACATTACGCTTTGAAACGCCGTCTTCATACGGAATATGCTCGCAGGTGTTCGCGCCGAACGCCATAAGGTCAAGGTAGCAGCGGAAGTACTGCTCGTAATCCCACGCATCGTAAGTGTTCGGTGTGGTGCGGTAGCCTACCTGGTGACCGCGTATGGCCTTTTGCGGCTTGTAGTAACCGCTGATATTCTTTAATAAAACCAGTTTGCCGCCGTGAATCTCGGATTTTCTCAAAAGCAGGGAATAACCGAAAATAAGACCGCGTACGGTGAGCGCCTTAACGGTAAGAGCATTGCCGCAAAGCTCGATTATGTATTCGTCGTTTGAGCTTAAACGGTCGTCAACTGCGCACACAAGCGAAACCTCAAGTGCATTTTCGGCGGTTTGCGCTATACCGCGGGCGGTAAGTTCGGTTCTGAAAAGCTGCGCCGCGTAATCGGCGCCGCAGGATTTAACGGTTACGGCTGAGTATTCGGCATACATAAAAACACCTCCGCAGACACTATACCATAAACTTAATAATTCTTCAATATTAAAGATTTTTGATTTGTGCTTGAATTTTTGCGCAACTGTGTTAGAATAAAGGCACAATGTTTTGAGGTGAAAACTATGTTTGATTTGAAAGATAAATTCACAAGGAAATGGATAACCGAGTTTATCGTTTCCCTGCTTAAAAAGAATTCCGAGCTGAAAAAGGCAAAGGAACTCAAAGCTACGGGCGATTGGGGTGCCTATAAGCCGTTTGTTGACAAGTGCGTTATTGACTGGCTCAAACCGCTTATGGTTATGGGCGGCGTTGAATATGTCGTTAAAGGGCAGGAAAATATTCCGCAGAACGAGCCGGTTATTTATACGCCGAATCATTCGGGGCTTTTCGATTTTCCGGCGATGATACTCAATACCCCCAAGCCCACCACATTCCTTTCCAAAATCGAGGCGCAGACCTTCCCGGTAGTTGGCGCGTGGATGGACGTTATGGACTGTGTTTTTGTTGACCGCAAAAATAAAACGCAGGCACATTCCTCGCTGCAGGCGGCTATTGATATGGTAAAAGCCGGCAGAAGCATTACGATTTATCCCGAAGGCACACGCTCCAAAAACGGAATTATCGGCAAATTCAAGGGCGGCGCAATGAAAATAGCTATGGAAACCGGTGCAAAGGTAGTGCCCGTGGTGCTTGACGGTACACGCGAAAGACTCGATGAAACCGGCAGAATGACACCCGGCACGATTTATGTAACATTCCTGCCCGCGATTGAAACAAAGGGGCTTACCAAGGATGATTTCTTTGCTATGCCCGACAAGATTCGCGATATGATAGACGCGGAGCGTGAGAAACAGCGCGCAGAACGCATAGCGTGAAATAACGAATAGTGAATAATGAATAATGAATAATTTCGGGTGCCTTCGGCACGGATAATAATCAGTTTATTAAAAGCAACGCAGTTTACGAAAAGCTGTGTTGCTTTTGTTGTTCCTGGTTATAATAGGCGCTTGCGCCCCTCAATTATTCATTATTCACTATACATTATTCATTAAAAAATCAGCGGGAAATATCTCGCTGATTTTTTACTTTTCCCACTTAAACAGCACTATTCCGCCTATTGCCACTGCCACGCCTGCGAGCTTGCGCCATTCAAAGCCGACCTTTTCCACGCCGAAAAGCCCGAAAAGCTCTATAAGGTACGCCGCAAGCAGCTGCGCGGTTACTATTATCATAACCGCCTGCGCGGGCCCGAGCGACGACATACTGCGTATTACCGTGTAGGTGATAAGCGCACCGAGTATGCCGCCCAGAAGCATATACTTATCGTCTATTCTGAAAAGTGACGAGACCGCCGCCTCGCGTCCCGTTATAAACCACGCTGCCAGGCAGAACAGAAATGCCGTAAGCTGCACGAACGATGACGAAAGCCATATCGAAGTCTGCTTTGTTACGCCCTCGTTGAAAACACCCTGCACGCTCATAAGTGCGCCCGAAATAATTGCCGTAAGAATACCCGCCATATAAAACTCCCCGTAAAGATTTTGTTATAGTTTTTAACATTGTTGTGGAATTATGCAATTATTGTTAATTTTTATCTTCAAGGTTGACTCCGTTAGGTGCAAGTGGTATTATTTCGTTATTATAATTATATATGCAGGTGTCATAATGAAAAAATCAGTAAAAAATATTATAAGCCTCGTCCTCTGCTTTGTGCTTGTTCTGTCGGGGCTTCCCATAATATATGCGGGTGCAGCTTCCGTGGTGGATATTTACGAGGGTGAAGCTGCGGTATCCGACATTATTCAGCTGCAGGAATACCGTTCCGTGCAGCTTAAAGCGGTTGTTGCCGAAAGCGTGGGCGAGGGCTATACGGTGGAGTGGTCGAGCAATCTGCCGCTGCTTGCCGATGTTGACGGAAACGGTAAGGTTACCGCTTATGACTACTCGAAACGCGCCATTATTCAGCTCTGGATAGATGAAAATATTGCGGGGCTGCCCATTGTAGGCAAGAGTATGGCGGATTTGCTTTGGAAAACAATTGATGACAGCGGCATAGATATTGACAACACCGATACCGATACGCTTGTGTGGATAGTAAGCTCCGTTGTGGGCGAGGGCGTGGGTGAATCGCTGAGAACATACCTCGACAATATGAATGTGAAAATTACCGCATCGGTGTACAGTGCCGAGGGCAAAAAGCTCGGCAGCGACACCGTTGAGGTCGTGGTGGAAAAAAGCCTTGTT
>JAZUJG010000017.1:0-4831 GCA_045642645.1 Acutalibacteraceae bacterium
TGCCGAAAAGGAATACCGGTCTGCCGTTCACTACCGATTTTTTGAACAGCTCTGCGGCGCGCTCAATATTCGATGCCTCTTCATTTTTGATTCTGCTTATTATTCTTTCGCAATTTTCAATGTATTCAATATACTTTTTCATTACATTTTCAGCGCGGCTTTTACTGCGCCATCCTCCGGTGTGATTTCAAGAAAACCTATATTTGTATTCGGGTATTTACTGCGCACGAGTGCTTCAAACTTTTCTCTGAAAAGCGGAACATTTTTGAACACGCCGCCGTACAGTGATATTTTTTCGCATCCGCCCGTGCGCCTGAATAAAATTTCAACCGTTTCAAAAAGCTTTCGGCTTTCGCCGTCAAGTATTCCGAGAGCATCGGCATCGCCTGCGGCGGCAAGCTCGCTCACGGCGGTGGCAAACGATGCTATAACATCCTTTGTGGTATTTTCGCCGTAAACGGCACTTTCGATTTTACTGAAGCTTTCCAAACCGAAAAATGAATTTGCCTTGTTCAGAAGCGGTGCATCAACGCCGCTGTCCCACAGATTCACACAACGGCGCAGGGCGGCGGTTGCTATGCCGTACGCCGAGCCCTCATCGCCCATAATGTGCCCCCAGCCGCCTGCAGTGTAGTAATT
The DNA here is from genome assembly GCA_045642645.1 of Acutalibacteraceae bacterium. Taxonomy (GTDB): domain Bacteria; phylum Bacillota; class Clostridia; order Oscillospirales; family Acutalibacteraceae; genus DTU089. Next base: position 640 of record JAZUJG010000017.1, read on the forward strand.
GCCGCATCTGTCAAGCGCGGCGGCAACCGAGCCGGTGCCGCTTATGACAACACATTTCGGCACCTCATCGCCCACGGCGCAAAGTGCCGCATACACATCACTGTGCATAAAAATCTTTTCGGCATTCAGTATACCGCCGCAAAAGCGCCCGGTGGTTTCTGCATCGGCGGTTTCGGTTAAAGCGGACGAGCCGATAAATGCGCTTTTATATTCATTTATGCCCGTTTTTTCTTTTACATCATCCAAAACTTCTTTAAAGTTTGAACGCGCTTTTTCAAGCCCCACGGAGCAGTAATTTATTGTTTTGCCTTTGCATTTAACAAGTATTTTGCCGTTTTCATCGGCAACGGCAACCGTTGTGGTGGTGCCGCCGCCATCTACACCGAGAAAATAGTTCATATAGCACCTCTTGGTAAGCAAATAAAGGGAGTACAAGACTCCCTTTACTCATTATGATTATTTCTTAACGCGCTTCATAATATCGGCAACATTCTCAACAATGGTTTCGTTTGTGAGGTAGCCGAGCGAGTTTGTTTCGTGGTAATGCTTTCTGCCGAAAACATCCTTGCCCTGCTCGATGTAGGGCTGTGTTTCGTGCAGAATGAAATCGTTGGGTGCGACACAGTAGCCGGTCATATCGTTTGCAACACAGTAAACGAGCAGGTTTTCGTCGCCCACAACATCGATAACGGGCTGCGGGTTAATTTCCTTACCCTTGCCGGTGGCGGATTTGTCGGCATCGAGTGTGCCGCCGTAGATAACCTCCGGGAACGGCTCGCCGGGGAGCATAAGAATCTGCTGAGTGCCGAGCTTGATGTAAACCATTTCAGTAAGCAGAGCAAGACCGAGGTCGCCCTTGTCGTAAGCGTAACGCTGACCGGAGCAGGCTTTGATTATTACCATAAGCGCGAGCAGACCGTTATCAACGGGTGAATAATATTTGTGCTGCAGCACGGAAATTTCGGGCTGCATTTCAACATCATTGTCTATGGAAAGAGCAACTCTGCCGAGATATTCGCCCTGCTTCTGAGTTCTTAAAGGCTTGTCGTCCTCGCAGTCGAACATACCGGGGTCAACCGCACCGATTGCGCCGGGCCCGAACAGAACATTGGTCTTAACGGAATCGTTGATGGTCTTTCTGAGCCAATAGGGATAATCGGCACTGCAATCGTGATTGGAGCCGCCGAGTGTATTGGGATGTGCGGCAAAGTTCATAAACCAGGTTTCTGTTGAGCCGTCATCGGGAACAAAGCGCGTTCTTGTGAGAACATCGTGCAGAACGATGGGCTCGCGTTTATCGTACTGTGCTTCGGGAGCGTGAGCGGTGCCTATATAGAGCTTGCCGGGCTTGCGGTTTGCATACGCCTCGCGTGCAACCTCGGCAAGAGATTTGAGAAGCTTTGCCATATATTCATCGTCTTTGCCGCTCTGCAGTCTGTAAAGCTGGCCCCAATAGCCGACGGTATCGAAGCCGGCGTGGGTGTGTGAGGAGCTGCAGAACACGCCCGCACAGTTTGCTTCTTTGCAGAAATCCTTCAAATCGTCGCGTACCAAATTAAGCTCGAAGTTGGTAAGACCTATAATATCGGCGGCGAGGTGAATGTAACCACCCTTATCATCAACACCTATCCACATAGCGCTTACGGTGATGGGGTCGTGAATACGGTCGATTGTGCTGCCCATACCGTGGCCCGCTATCCAATACTTTTTAGCCTTGATATCGTCGGGCATAACCTCTTTAACGGCATAACCGCAGACATATTTTTCGCCCTTGAATTCGGTGGGCATAGGTCTGGGCAGAGACTCCGCCTTTATGCCTTTTCTTGCAAGTTTTTTTGCGCTTGAACGCGAAACGGATCTTACCGCTTTTGCGGCTATTTCATTAAATCCCATAATAAACCTCCGAAGGAATATTTTTACATATACATTTTAGCAACAAAAACAATATATGTCAACGAAATAACTGAACAAAGAGAAGCAGGATATATTGTATAAAAAGGCAATTCTTATTTAATTGACAAGTGCTGTTCAGTGTGATAGAATTTAATCACTTTGAATACGAGGTGTTTGTATTATGGGTAAATTAAGTAAAATCGACAATGCCGCCAAAGAAAAAGGCTCGGCGCTCAACACAGTCTGGCAGTTTGTAAAATTCATTTTCGTAAGCCTTATCGCTATGATAGTTCAGTTTGCGTTGCTTAACCTCATCCCCCTTATTCCCGCTGTTAAAGCACTTTACACACAGGAATTCAGTTGGTGGGTGTTTACATCCACGGTTGCCGCAGGCGGTCTCGGTTACTTTATAGCAAACAACACCGCAAATATCATTGCGCAGATCGTTTCATTCTTTGTTAACAGAGATAAGACCTTTAACTCCGGCGCGAATATTGCGGTTACTCTCCCCATCTACATAGTTTTCACAATCGCACTTATCTGCTTCTCGGCATGGCTCAACCCCACGCTGAAGGATATTATGGTAAACAAGTGGCAGTTCGGTGATGCTCTCGCCGCAAACGCCGCAACAATGGTCTGCTCGGCAGTTCAGTTCTTCCTGTACTTCCCGGTGGACAAAATACTTTTCCGCAAGCCCAAAGAGGAAAAGAAAGAGGCATAATTTATATATAAAACATCCGCCGATGAGGAAAATCCTTTTCGGCGGATATTTTTATTTTAATGACGGAATCAATGCCTTTTTGCCGTTATTATCGCACCTATGACTGCTCCGAGCAGTGCAAACGGCGCCAAACGGAAAAAGCAAAACTCAAAAATGTGGAATGCAGTACCGACTACGGCTGTTTCGGGGTCGGCAAAATTCCAATTCAAATACGGGCTTTGCAGTTTGATAAGTAAAACTGCGGTAATAACAACCAACGCCCCGAAAATCACAAAGAGCCAAAACAGTGTTTTTCTTCTGTTTTGCTTCCTTTTGGCGAATTGAAGATTGATTTCCTCCAATTTTCCCGAAATCGCTTTCAAATCATCGGGCTTTTGTTCTGTAAGTGTTTCGCCCAATAATTCACTTACCGGCGTTTCAAGTATTTCCGATATTGAAATGAGCATATCGGAATCGGGAACGGATAAGCCCTGCTCCCATTTGGAAACGGTTTGCCTCACAACGTGCAGCTTCAGGGCAAGCTCCTCCTGCGAAAGACCTTTGGATTTTCTGGCTGTTTTAAGATTTTCATTAAGCATTCAGATAACCACCTTTCAAAAGTTGTTATCTCAATTTTACCTACACACGCCCGTTGCGGCAAGCAACGCGAATTAACATTCGTTATTCTGTGTTAAAAATTGCCGCCGTTCCAGCCCCAATTATGAAAGCCGGTGTATTTGATGTAAATTCTGTCTTTGGCGATACCGAGCGAGGTATTGAGAATATTGCATACCTCGGCAGTCATTTTGTCGGCTGCGGCGGCGTTTACATCGCCGAAAATATCAACCGTAACAACCGCGGTATCGGCGGAATTATCGCCGCGGAACCAGATTTTTGCGCCGTCTTCGATATCGACCATAAGCCACGCTTCCGATTTCCCGGGAAAACTTTCGATGGCTTTGCCGAATGCGGTTTTAAGCTCGGTGCATTTTTCGTCTGTGACTTTTGATGTGGTTTTCAAATTGATATATGGCATAATATAACCTCCGTTATTTATTTAATACATTTTCAATTACGGGTATCAGCTTTTGCGCCCACACGGCGCAGCCGTCTGTATCGGGGTGCCCGCCGTAAAGCGTTTTTTCGGGCGTCAGCGGGTTTGAAAGAAACTCGGAAGTATCAAGGAATCCGTCGACCTCGTTTTTGAGAACGGAATGAATATAGACATTTATATCGCGCCACAGGGCAGCATCGCTTTCGCAGTAATCGAACGGCGGAACGGTTTGCAGAATAACCTTGACACCCGCCGCTTTGAGCGACCTTACGATTTTTGTTAAATCGGCTTTTGTGCGTTCGGCATCGTGGAGCTGAAAAATATCGTTGACGCCGAAGCAGACTGTTACAATATCATTCTGCTTTGCCTTATAAAGCCACGCGCCGTCGGTGGCGGCATCGGCTCCCCTGCCGTAGCCCAAACCGAGATTCCAGCAGGCGTAATCGGCTTCAAACGGTTTTGCGGCAAGCGCGGCGTAATTGAGATACCCGTTTTTAGGCGTTCCGCAGCCCTGCGTTATTGAATCGCCGAGGAAAGCTATGCGC
>JAZUJG010000018.1:0-3595 GCA_045642645.1 Acutalibacteraceae bacterium
GCCGAAACGGGAATTATAATACTCCTCCACTCTTGCAATAGTTGCGTTCCAGATATCCTCTTTACTTTCATAGTGCTTATAGAGCGCAGATTTACTCAAGCCGATACCCGCGGCAAAATCCCGCAGATTTGTACCCTTGTATCCGTTTTCGGCAAAGTTGACGAGCGCCGCATCAAGAATTTTTTCTTTCGTCGTGTTTTCCACAGTAACCCCCCTATCGCCGATGTGACCATTTGGTCACTCCATATTATAGCGACCGCTTGGTCACTTGTCAAGCGGATTTATCATCGGCTTGATAATATAAACCGCTTTGCATTGATATTGTTGACAACCGCAGGGATATTGTGCTAAAATTACCAAAAAACATACAGGAGGATTCTTATGAAATCTTTCAGAAAAGCAATTTCGTTAATACTTGCGGTTCTTATGGCCTTTTCGGCGTTTGCGGTAAGCGCATCGGCTGAAAATCAAACCGTTATATGGAACGAATACGGTGAAGACAACACCTACATCAGAGCTGAAGATGTAAAAGTCGGTGACAGCACATTTTCCTATATTGGCAGTTATGCGCATCGCTTTACAGCCGAAAAAGAAGGGCTTTATGCAATTACAATGTCCATAACGGAAAAGGAAGATGCCGAAAGTTACGGTTATTCGTGCCTTGTCAGCGAAAGCTCCACCGAAACCACGGCAACCGATTTTGCCGAATTCAATTACAGCATAGAATACGAAAATGTATATTACTTTGAAGCGGGCGAGGCTCAGTATATCGGAGTTTACACAAACGGCGATATAGAAAACTACACACTCGGTATTACATACTTCGGCAAAGCCGAAAGTGTTGCCATAAAGGATGGCGACAAAGCGCTGCAGGCGAACGGCGATATATTTTTATCGGACGGCTTGCTGTTGTTTATGCGCGGCGTGGTATTCCATACCGATACGGGCAGCGATGTCTGCATTGACGATATCGCCGTTCCCACGGATTTGACTTCGCTCACCGCGGGCAGTTTCACGGTTGATATAGCCGCTCTCGGGATCAGTCAGTCTGTAACATTTTCTGTTTTCCTTGCAGAAGATGTAATTAAGAGCATCACCACCGCCGAAGGCTTTGAAGCCCCCACCGCTTACATAACCGAAGACGGTGAACTCGACGGTTACAGCATTGATACGCCCTCGCTTCTGGTGAATGCCGTTCTCAAAGACGGTACTGTTATCGAAAACAACTATGCCGAATTTTACTATGCAAGATTTGTTCTTGCGGACGGCAGAGAAATCTCTCTTGTGCCGGTAGTCGTAATGGAAGACGGTAAGCCCGTCTATTACCTCGGCACATACGATGAGCCGCTTTTCTTTGTTTCGGAAGCTGTTGCCGAAACCGAAGAGGAAGATCCCGAAGAACCGGAAGACGGATTCGATTTTCTCGGTATAGTCAAAAAGATATTCGAATTCCTCAGAGGACTGTTCAATTACCTTTGGGCAGTAATTCCGCCGAAATATATCGGTCAATAATCTGTAATTACTGAATTAAGGGTTTATGCGCATTGTTGCAAAAATCTTCATTTGAAGTACAAACATTTTCGAAAAGTAAAATAACGGGTGCTCGAAGGCATAACCTTTGAGCACCCGTTTGTTTTATCGGTATTATTTTAGATTTATCAACCGAATATTTCCTCAAAGAGCATCTTTAAGAGCACAAATATTCTTGAAGAAAACAGCTCATTGATAAGTTTTGTAATCTGTGCGGTGTAGGATGTTTCGTCAACCTCGTACTCAAGCGGCTCGCTGCCGTTATCAATCACAAGTGCCTGCGAAAGCGTGCAGCCGGCGTCGCCGAGAAGCTGGCATCTGATGTACAGGAAATCCTCTGCGCCCTCTATTGTATCAAGGTCGAGCACATATTCGGTTTCGTTTGCGGACTGTGCGATATCCTTGCTTGCGATAACATTGCCGTTTGCTACCCACTGAATGTTATAGCAGTTTTTCGCTTTGACCGTAACCTTGTGGCCGTCAACGGTAAGCTGTGTGAATTCGGGGTACGGCAAGCCCGAATTGATGGCATTGATATCTTCAACCGGACCGAGCTTTTCGCAAGCTCTGAGTTTTCTCGTTACGCAGAAGAAAGCGCCGCTCTGCATTGTCGCCTTAATGCTTTCCTCGGTGTTCTCCTTCATCATAAATACCGAGAAAGAAGAATCTATGTGGTCGTAAACATGAGCATCGTTATTTGAGAAAGCGATAACATTTTTGCCGTAGGGCAGGCATTCCATAAGAATGTTATCCCACAGAATTCTGTCGTAAGGTGTAACGCTGTTGCGCTCGTTGAAAACCTCCATACCGAGACAGCTGTCGTATTTAAGAAGAATATCACTGAAATAGTGAACATTATCCGGGTCGGAAACCGCATCAATATTGCTGTTTGAATGGAGCCAGTCGCCCGGGTGATTTATGAACGAAATGCCGCCCGCTTCGTCTGTGAGCTTGACCGCGCCCTCGTGATCATTTTCATAGCCGAGGTAATCATCGCCCACGTGCTCGGGCAGGAACATACCGTTAACATGGCATTTTGTGATTGTAAGGGCATTAAGCTCGTTGCCGCCGGTAACACAGGTCATACCGTAGCCTCTTTCGGCGCCGGTTTCATCGGGATACGTGCCGGTGGTGATAGCCTCAAACTCCTCATCGGTGAGCCAGGTGGTGGTTTTGCCGATAATGGGCTGATACATATACAGTAAAAGCTGTGTGGGCTCTTCGTTCCAGGCTTTGCCGGTAACGCCGTGGTCTGTCATGGCAAGAAAATCGTAACCCTGATTATAGTGGTTTTTAATCATCTCGCTGAAATCCATTTCGGCATCGCTGACGGTGGAATGGGTGTGCAGGTTGCCTTTGTAGGCATTCCACGCACCGTCGCCGCTCCAGATAACATCCTCATACGGTGAAACGATTACATAATCATCCGCCGCATACGCGGGAACGGCACAAGCCGAAAGCACGAAAATAAGCGCAAGAAGAATACTTAACGTCTTTTTCATCTGAAAATCTCCTTTAATTACCGAATTACACATATAATATACCGCCGCACGCAAAAATGCAACAGTTATTATTACAGACTGAACGAAAGCGGCAGAAGCTCCGAAAGTGTGGTTTTTTGAAATTCCGTCTGCGATTTTACAAGCAGTATTTCAAAATCATTGCCGCAAAATTCGCTCATAACCTGCCTGCAAACTCCGCACGGCGGAAAAACGCCGTTCACAATGCCGTCCTTACCGCCTGCCACGGCGATTTTAATAAAATCGCGTCTGCCGTCGCTTACCGCCTTGAAAATCGCCACGCGCTCCGCACAAACAGACGGCGAATACGCGGCGTTTTCTATATTGCAGCCGGTGTAAACGGTGCCGTCGGCGCACATAAGCGCGGCGCCCACGCGGTAGCCGGAATACGGCGAATATGATTTACCGAGTGCATTCACGGCAAGTGCGCAAAGCTCGTTATCTGTCATAAAATCAACCCTTCAAAAGTGCCCTTACCCTGTCGGCAACGGTGGTGAAGCCGTCAAGCGTGCCGAGGTTTTCGGGCTTAATTTTTTTACCGTATG
>JAZUJG010000019.1:0-11911 GCA_045642645.1 Acutalibacteraceae bacterium
CAGAACGACATGGCTACGATCCGACTTTTATCTGTGCCTTCTGCTCGGTCTGCGCTTTGCGTTCTTTGATGCTTTCAGCAAGCAAATCGCGGATTGCGCTGTTGTCCTCTATGATTCTGTCGCGGATTTTTTCGTGGACTACTACAACTCTGCGGTCGGGGAAAAGCTTTTTGGTATTTTTATATCTTCTATCGAAGTCGCAGTCGGCAACATTCTCCGTCACTACAGGACATTCCGCCATTTTACTGTGCTCATCCTTGAGCTCGGGCGCATCCTTGAGTTTTTCGGTAAGCTGCGCCAGCAAGTCCTTTTTATTGTCAAGCAGTGTCTGCTCGGTCAGGCTGTCGTTATTTGTGCGAGCTTTATTTACTTCCTCGTGGAACAGGCGCGTTGCTTCCATTTGTGCAAGCAGATTCAGGTACTCGGGGTCCTGTGCGGGCGAATAGCTGTTGTTGCTGTTGTATTGCTGCAGAACGTGCTGTTCCAGCTTAGCCTTTGCCAAGGCAATTTCGATTTCATCCATTTGCGGCTCGGTATCAATGGATTCGATATGCTCCTGAAATGCCTTTGACTCCGCCTTGAGTGTGTCATCGAGCCTTTCTTCGCACTCCTCCTCGAGCCATTTCGGCATACCGTAGTAGGCACCGGCAAGACCGCCCGCAATGGCGCCGAGGGTGTCGCTGTCGCCGCCCATGGCTACAACCTTACGGATGCAGTCCTCGTAATTATCGCTTTCAAAAAATGCGGCAAGCGCCATCGGACCTGCATTAAGAGAACCTTCTGTCTGATAATATCCCGTATGAGGCATACCTTTGTAGTTGTAATCATGGAATTCTTTTACCGTTTTGCTCAGGTCAAGACCGAACTGTGTTTCCAGGTAGAGCTTAATGTTCTGCTTATCCACACCGGCTCTTGCCAGGTGCATAGCTGCGGCTATTGCCTGCGCACCTCGCCTGGAGTCCACCTGGTCGTGAGTGAATTTCGCCGTCAGGTCAGCCGCGTGAATTGTGTCCTTCAGGCTGCTGTATGCCCACCCCGCAGAGGATACACGCATAAGGGCGCCGTCGCCCCAGCTTCCTCTTGCAGGACGCTCAATCTTATCATTTAAAAGCCATTTTTTGAAATCATTACCGAAGGCTCCGGGAAATTTGCCGAGGTATTTACGACCGTAGTAATGTATATTCTCCGCTATCGCCATCTCGATTTCGTCATCGCTCTTGCCGCGCGATTCTCTCAGGCCTTTGGCTACCGCCATGGTTAATATGGAGTCATCGGTGAATTTGTTCGGATATGTTTGTTTCGTTCTTTTAGTGGGGTGGATGATTACATCATAAAACAGGTCGAAATTGTAATCATCGGTGTTGTTTGCGCCGAATTCGCGGGGAGCGCCGACAATATCCCCCAGGAATGCTGCATACAGTGCATAAAAATGCTTTGGCATTGGTCTGCCTCCTTGTCATATTGTTTTGTGAAAATAAATTTAACCAATGATACAATTATAGCATATATATTGCTTTTTTCAATAGGATTTTCGTCGTTTGATGTGTGTTGCGGCGTTTGATGTGCGCTCACGCGCAAGAAACGAAAGCAACCTTATCGGGAATTATCAGGGAGCGTTTCGTGAAAATACACCATTACTTGTAAAAATACCACCTGTTTTTTGGGCAAATTTCCAATATCATATTGACTTTGAGAAAAAATTAACATATCATATAAGCAGTAAATAATTGTCTGTTTTATCCCGCGCGGTGCGGTTTATGTGCAGCGAGTTTACAAGTGATTACCAAGTCGAGGAAACAGTTATGAACGAAAGAGAGTACATTGAAAAAATCAATAAGCTTACCGAAAAAAATATGATGCTTGACAAATTCCTTAAAGCGTATTCGTCGGCATATTCGGTGGATTTAAAGAACAAAACATTTGAAGTCCTGCACATGAATCATTCATTTGAGCATATTTTCAATTTGAACGGCGGCAAAAAGGAAATGGAACGCTTTATTGCCGAGCACGTTCACCCTGAGGATAAGGAAAATGTTGCCCTTATGACAAATGCCAACTATGTAAGGGCAAGGCTCAGAGAAAACGGCGAGGTGTCGTTTTCATTCAGGGAGCAGTATGACGGCACCGAGCGTGTTATGAAGGCTCTTATTATGCGCGGCAGTGATGATGACCATATTGCAGTGGGCTTTATGGATATTACCGGTGAAATGCGGCGCGAACGGGAAATACGCGAAAAGATGAAAATGGCGGTGGAGTCAAAGCAAGCTTTCCTTTTTAATATTTCGCACGATATAAAAACGCCTATGAATGCCATTATCGGCTTCAACAATATGGCGCACGCACATATAGATGATGCTCAAAAGGTGCTCGATTGCCTTGAAAAAGTTGATATGAGCAGCCAGTACCTGCTTGCAATTCTCAACAATGCGCTTGAAATGGCGCGTATCGAAGCGGGCAATGTCAGGCTTGAGGAAGCGCCTGCCGGCATTACTGCAATAGTCAGCGAGCTTATTACCGTACTGCGCGAAACGAATACGAAGAACACGCAGTTCGAGTACGATTTCAGCGGCATCAGGCACAATTATGTGCTCGTGGACAAGCCAAGACTTGATATAATACTTTCCAATATTTTAAGCAATGCGGTGAAATACACAGCCGAAAACGGAAAAGTGAAATTGACCGTTGCCGAAGCCGCCTGCAATACCGCGAACAGCAATAAATATATTTTTACAATAGAAGATAACGGCATCGGAATGTCAAAGGATTTTGTCAGCCGTATTTTTGAGCCGTTCTCAAAAGAAACGACCTCAACACTTTCGGGTGTTGACGGCAGCGGACTGGGTATGGCTATTACCAAGCACCTTGTCGATTTGATGAAAGGCGACATTAAAGTCGAAAGCGAGCAGGGCAAGGGCACGACCGTAACAATCTGCCTTGTTTTAAAAGAAGACGACTCAAAAATGTTCGACTATGACTTTGTTGCCGAAGACGGCGCGGATGTTTCTGCGCTCAAAGGCAAGCGCGTGCTGCTTGTGGAGGATAACGAGCTTAACTGCGAAATTGCAAAGGATATTCTTGAGGAGTACGGCATTACCGTGGATACTGCCGAAAACGGTGAAATAGCGGTTGAGTACTGCCGCAAAGCAGCTATTGAGGGATTGCAGAATTACCCCGATCTGATACTTATGGATATTCAGATGCCGGTTATGGACGGCTATGAGGCTACACGCATTATTCGCTCACTTATGAGCGACAATGAGCGCAGAGTGCCCATTGTGGCGCTTACGGCGAATTCATTCCCGGAGGATAAGCAGAAGGCGCGCGATGCCGGTATGAATGCCCACCTTGAAAAGCCCATAAACAGAAATGTGCTTGAAAAGGCTCTGGTTACACTCTTAAAATAAACCTTAACGGAGATAAGAGATGAAAACTTCCGAAAATCTTGTGGTATGTATGGGCAAGGGCGCACAGCGCGATGCCGCCGAGGCGCTTGCAAGGCGCGTGGGCGCTCCGCTTTGCGATGCTTACGGCGAAAGCCTCACATTGCTTATAGATTCTTCGGGCGTTACGCTCACGGGCTACGGGCTCAGCTTTCGCGGCGATTTTGAGGAGCAGATGCTGCGCCGCCTTACAGACGGGCGTTTGCAGCACGAAATGCTTGTGCACGCCGCCAAAACCGATAAGCCGCACCCCGTGGCGATAGATGCCACCGCCGGAATGGGCGAGGATTCCATATTGCTTGCCGCCTGCGGCTATGATGTAACTATGTACGAGCAAAATCCCGTGATAGCCGCGCTTTTAAAGGATGCGCTGCGCAGGGCGAAGAAAAACAGCGTTTTGCGCGAAACGGTGGAAAGAATGCATCTTATTGAGGGCAACAGTATTTCTCTTATGCCCGAATTTGCAAAGCAGCCCGATTTGATTTACCTTGACCCGATGTTTCCCGCAAGGCAGAAAAGCGGGCTTATAAATAAAAAACTCCAGCTCATACAGAAGCTGGAGCATCCCTGTGTGGAGGAGGAAGCGCTGCTTAACGCGGCGTTTGCAAAAAATCCGCAGAAAATAATCGTAAAACGCCCGCTTAAGGGCGGATTCCTTGCAGAGCGCAAGCCGGATTTCTCAATAAAAGGCAAAGCGATACGCTACGACTGCTTTGCTGTACATAAATAATTATAGGGAGAATGGCGATGAATAAAAAACTGCTTGTTGTCGATGACAATAAATTAAACCGTGAAATACTGCGCATTATGCTTGAATACGATTACGATATTGAGGAGGCGGGCTCAGGTGAGGAAGCTCTCGACATGATCGAAAAGCGCGGTGATGATTTTGCGGTTATGTTGCTTGACCTTGTTATGCCGGGAGTTGACGGTATCGAGGTGCTTGAACGCCTGAAATACTCAAACTTTAAGCAGCGTGCGCCTATACTTATAATAACGGGCGAGGATTCCGCAAGCTCCGAAAAAATCTGCCTTGATTACGGTGTTTCGGATTTTATACATAAGCCGTTTAATGCCGCGGTGGTACGCAGACGAATAAAAAATATGGTTGAGCTGTTTTCATATAAAAACGAGCTTGAAGATACGCTTATGAAGCAGAACGATACGCTTATAGAGCAGAATATTATGCTCAAGCAGCAGGCGAAGCGGCTTGAAGAAAGTAACCACAATATCATTGATATTCTCGGCACGGTGGTTGAGTCGCGCAACCTCGAAAGCGGCGAGCATATAAGCAGAGTTAAAACCTATACCGGTATACTTGCCGAGCAGGTCAAAACCGATTTTCCCGAATACGGCATTACAGATGCAACCATTAAGGTTATGGTGCCTGCGAGCGTTCTGCACGATATAGGCAAAATCGCCATTCCCGACAATATTCTGCTTAAACCCGGCAGACTCAGCGAGGATGAATTTTCCGTTATGAAGGAGCATACCACGCGCGGCTGCGAATTGCTTGACAATATTACGGGCGTATGGAACGAGGATTACGAAAAAATGAGCTACGATATTTGCCGTTACCACCACGAGCGCTACAACGGCAAGGGCTATCCCGACGGACTTTGCGGCGATGATATTCCCATAGCGGCACAAATCGTTTCGATTGCCGATGTGTATGATGCACTCGTGCATAAGCGCGTGTATAAGGATGCCTATTCCTGCGAAATGGCTTACAATATGATAGTTGACGGCGAATGCGGTGTGTTCTCGCCCAAGCTTATTGAATGCTTCAAAAAAGTGAGGCCACAGTTTGAAGCAGTTTAACGATAATTTTAAAATCGGTCATCACACAATGCGTGATGACCGATTTTCCTTTTTGTAAAGATGTTTATTCCGATTTTCGCAAAGGATTTCTTTTTGTTACGCTTTGTTCCCGAACGGCGTTTTTTTTTAATATTTTACATAAAAATTACGCTGATTTTTGTAAATCAATAACTTTGGTAAGTATTGACAAATACTTGCATAATTTGTTATTATTTTTAGCGCAGATAGCACTATACGCAGGTTGTTTGGCGTATGTAATGAAAGGATTTTCATTGATGGGTAAAAAGTATTTGATTGTTAACGCTGATGATTACGGAATGTGCAAAGCCGCCAATGCAGCGGTAGAGGACCTTTTCAGAAGCGGAAGATTAAAATCGGCAACTATTATGATGCCCTGCCCCACGGCAGAGGATGCGGTGCGTTTTTCCATTGACAACCCGCAGTATGCAATAGGAGTGCACCTTACACTCACAAGTGAGTGGAAAACTTACAGGTGGAAGCCGCTTACCGGCGGTAAATCACTCCTCGATGAAGAAGGCTTTATGTGGCACGAAAGCGACCAGGTAGGCAAGCACGCGGACCTTGCCGAGATGGAAGCCGAGGTGCGCGCACAGATAGACAAAGCGCATGCTCTCGGTATGAAGCCCTCGCACCTCGACAACCACATGGGCTCACTTTACGGTCACTGTGCGTTCCCGCCGCGTTTCAGCTTTTTGAAAATGACGCTTCGCGTTTGCGGTGAATACGGCTATGCGTTCCGTATGTTCAGAGATACCAAAAAAACACTTTGCCCTGCGGGTGTTCCGTATTTTATTTACAGCAAGCTCCGTTTCCTTTCAAGCCACTGGGCAGATAAATACAATGTCATTATGCCCGACTACCTGCTTTTCCCCGATTGGAACGATGATTTAAAGCAGAGCTACGAGCATTACCGTGAGGAAATTCTCAAAATCTGGACAAATATCCCCGACGGTGTTACCGAAACCTTTGTGCATCCCGTAATTGAGGATGATGAGGTCAAGACGATTACCGGCAGCTGGCGCTGCAGACTTTGGGAATATACTCTTATGAAAGACCCCGAAACCGAAAAGTACCTTAATGACCACGGCGTAGAGCTTATAAGCTACCGCGACCTTATCAAAATGAAAACGAAATAATTAAGAATTAAGAGGTCAGAATTAAGAGCATTATGCTCAAAGTTCTGACCTCTTTTATTGCGTTTGTTATATGAATTGCAGTTATATATCTCAATTTTTATTTAATTCGGCGCTCTGCGCCCCACAATTATTCATTATCGGTTATTCATTAAATCATATTCCCGTCGGCGCATATATTGCGCCGATTTTTTCTGCGAGTGCGGTCATATCGGCTGTGTCGGCGGGCGCGGCATCAACGGCGTAGTCCATATTGAGCTGCTCATATTTGCTTTTGCCCGTTTCGTGGTAGGCGAGCAGTTCAAGCGCAAAGCCCTTTGTGAATTCGCGTGCCTTTTCGGCTTCACAGTCGTTCAGCCCCGGTATAACGGGCATTCTGAAAATTACCTCTTTGCCGCTGGCTTTCAGCTTTTCGGCATTTGCAAGTATCTGTTTGTTTGAAACACCCGTAAGCTCCCTGTGCCTGCTTTCGTCAATGCACTTTATGTCGCACAGCACTTCATCAAGGTACGGCAGCACTCTTTCAAAATACTCCCACGGTACATTTGCGGCAGTTTCGACCGCGGTGCTTATGCCGTTTTCTTTGCATTTTTTCAAAAGCTCCGCGACAAAGTCAATTTGCAGCAGCGGTTCGCCGCCCGAAAGTGTTACACCGCCGCCGGAGGTTTCGTAAAATGCTTTGTCGCGCACAACTATATTGAAAACCTCATCGACCGAGTATTCTTTACCCGCGATTTTGCGCGCCCCGTACTTGCAGACGGCAGCGCATTTACCGCAGGCGGTACAGTTTTCGGTGAAAGTGTTGCCGCAGATTTTCGTGCATTCGCCGCATCCGGTACATTTAGCCTTATTGAACATCAGCTGCGGTTCCTTTTTCTGCGATTCGGGATTGTGGCACCATTTACAGCGCAGGTTGCAGCCCTTGAAAAAAACATTGGTGCGAATACCTCTGCCGTCGTAAACCGAAAATCGCTGAATATCAAAAATAATGCCGTTCATTACATCGCCTGCTCTGTGCGTTTAATAATATTTTCCTGTAAACCGTCGCTGAGTTCTACAAAATATGTGCTGTAACCGCCCACGCGCACAATCAGATTTTTGTGCATTTCGGGGCAGCGGCGGGCTTCTTTGAGTTCTTCGGCATCAAGCACATTTACCTGAAGCGTCTGACCGCCCATTTTAAAATATGTTTTTGCAAGCGAAATGAACGATTGCAGTCCGCGCTCGGTGTTGAACTGATTTTTGGGGAATTTCATCTGCAGAACGTTGCCGCTCGTGGCGAGCATTTGGTTTGCTTTAAGCACCGAGTTCAAAAGTGCGGTGGGTCCGTTTACATCATTGCCCGGTGTCGCGCCTATACTGTCGGCAAGCAGGGTATCGTCGCGGTGCTTGCCGTTTGGCAGAGCCGCAAGGCTTTCGCCGTAACGCGCCGCGCGTTGGAATGTACTGCACCCCATACCGAATTTGCCGCCGCGGAAGGTATCCACGGTGCGCACATATCTGTAAATATGGTCGGTGATTTCGGCGTAAATCGCATCGACTTCGTCGATATCGTTACCGAATTTACTGCAGTTTTTAAAATCGTTATACAGCTCGTCAAAGCCGTTGTAATCATTTTTGAGCGCCGCAAGCAGCTCGCTCACAGTATATTTTTTCGTATCATACACAAGGTGCTTTATTGCGTAAAGGCTGTCGGCGGCATCGGGCAGACCTTCTGTGAGAATCTGACCGTGACCGTAGTACGGACCGCCGTTTTTATAGTCCACGCCCTTTTCGATACAACCCTGAATTACAAGTGAATGCCACGGGTTAGGTGCGTTTTCGGCAAAAATTTTCTGCGCCTTGTTGGACATATCCATAACATTGTCGGCTATGAATTCAACCTGCGCCTTGTAAGCCTTCATAAGCTCCTCAAAGGTCTTGAAGCTTTCGGCTTCACCGGTCGAAAGCCCCATTTTAACGCCGCTTTTCTGACCCACGCCGTCAAACAGAGCGAATTCAAGCGCCATCGCCATATTGATTTCGCCGTCTTCAAGCCCCATGTGCGACTTGCCGAAAATATCTATCTGATTGCAGCCGTTCATACAGTACAGGTGCGAGTCCGAGGCGGGTATGCCGAGCGCTTCAAGTGCGGGGCAGACACATTCATCGTTATAAATCGCGGGCATACCTATGCCCGTTGCAATCGTTTCGGCAGCCTCGCGCCACGCTCTTTCGGGCGAATTGCGGTGAAAGCGCATAGTAATATTCGGCGTGTTGCAGTGTAATTCACGCGCCACACGCAAAACATCATAAGTAAGCTCGCAGCATTTGTCGTTCCAAAGCTCGTCGCTGCCGCCGATGCAGAGATTCCACGCGCGCACGCGGTAAAAGAGCTTCCACAGCTTTTTAAGACATTCATATCTGTCCTCGGGGTTGTCATTTTCATAATATCTGCCGAGCGCAAAGTCGAAAAGTCCGGGGGAGTCATTGTCTATAAAACTGTACGCGAGCCAGAAAAACTGGCAGGCTTCAAAGAAATTGCGCGGCGTTTTGTGCGGTACGACCTCAAACGCTTTTATGATGCGCTTAAGTATTGCGGCATCATCCGCCGAGGCACTTTCAAGCATTTCGCGCGCGAGATTTTCGTAGCGCTCTGCAAGAATTTCTATGCACGAAAGCGCAGTTTCAAGCGCCTTGTAAAAGCCGTTTTTGCCGTTGATGCCGTTAAAGAGCCTTAAACGCTCTCGTATGCCGTCTGTGCCTATGCGCAAAAGCATTTCGTAATCGGGGTTGGCGTGGCCGCCGCCCGTTCCCCAACAGCAGTCATTTTCCCACATTTCGTGCTGTAATTCGGTGAGCGAATCGCCTGTGAGCCTGTGGGTGCGTATGGTTTCAAATTCATCGTACAAAGCGTCGATCTCGGCGGCAAGCTCGGGGTGGCGCTCCTTTTGACTGTTCCTTAAATCCGGGTGCGAGTTTATGCCGTCGCCTCTGCCGTAATGTATGCCCTCGTTTTTGTAATGACAGCAGGGGCCGACAAACCAATCCGACGGTTCTATCGTGATCTCGGTGGTTTCGATATGCCTTTTAAATCCGCAGGCTATGCGGTATGAACGCTCGTATTCCGGCTCAATGCCGGTAACATCCGCTTCCTTAAAGCCGAACGCAAACGGCTCAATATCTCTTAAAGTCATAATTATATCTCCCTCTTGAAAACGCCGGTTTCGTAGCCGTGTACGGATTGCATATTGCAGACGTATGTGAAGCCGTATTTTTCGTAAAGCCCTTTTTCCTCGGAGGAAACGAAAATCCGCGTGAAGCCTGCCTGCTTTGCCGCGTTTACGGCGTATTCTATAAGCTTGCCCGCGCACCGTCTGCCGCGGTATTCGGGAAATGTGTAAACAAAGCCTATCCACGGCTTCATATCGTCGCTTTCTATTTCATCAAATTCAACAAGTGTGCAGTACGATGCCATTTCGCCGTTGTCGGTCAGTATGAGTGCCTCACCGAAAGAGCCGCTTACTTTGTTGAATTCTCCCGTTTTGAGCAGCCAGCCGAGGTATTGACCGGCATCCCAGTCGCACGCACGCATTTTTTCATAAAAACAGCGCTGCTCGTCGGGCGTTGCTTTACTGAATTCCGTTATTTCCACATTATCACCGCTTTCTGTTTAATTCTATCAAAAAAATCGAATTATATCAAGTATTTTATATTATTGCGCTTTCAAATATAAGTGTTATAATATTGAATGTAATGAGGTGTTTGGTATGAACAAAAAGATAAACAAATATTTTCTGCTTGCCGGTATTGCGGGGCTTTTAATCGCCCTCGGTGCAACTGCGGGTGCGCTTGTGAAGCAATCATATACTTTCCCGATTGTTTCCGTCGGGGTGATTGTGGCGATTTTCGCTGTTGCCAATGCCGCCGCCGCGGCTAAAAAAAGCACAAAGGCGGCGGATATAAAAGCGCAGCGCGAAAAGGAGCTTGCAGAGCTTGATACCGAAAAGCTTGACAGACTTGCGGAATACGTGCTCAAACGCGCAAAGAAAAAAGCAATAAGAATCAAAGCCGAAAAATGCGAAACCACGACCGTGTATGACAGTAAATTCGGCGGCGTACCGTATTGGGATGCAGCCGAAAAATACCCCGAAAACAGCAAGGGTGAAAGGCTCGCATTACTTGCGCAGATAAATTTTGCCGATATAAAAAGCTCGCTTCTGCCTGCCGAAAGCGGCATTCTGCAGATTTTTGCAAATGATGAGGATGACCTTGTGGGCTGCGATTATTCCGCGCCCTCAACGCAGGAAAATTACAGAGTGATATACCATAAAAATCTCATCGAAACCGATGAGAGGACCGTGCGCGCGGCAGGGGCAAAGGTCAATACGGACCGCGCCGGCGACAAGGATTACCTCTACCCGTTTGAAGCGGTTTATAAACTGTGCTTTGAGGAGTTCGACGATTACCCGAGCTTCGGTGAGGATGAATGCGACGGCTATTTTGCCGATGCATTAAAAGAGCTTTACGGCGAAAATCTTGTTGAGGGCAGCGTGTGGAAAACCTTTAACCACACAGAATACGGTTACCTTGCCGAAAAATTCGGTGAGTGGGGGCATAAGATGTTCGGTTATGCCGATTTCACACAGAGCGACCCGCGCGAAGCAGACAGTAAATACGATGTGCAGCTTCTGCAAATCGACTCGATTGACGATATTATGTGGGGCGACTGCGGTGTGGCAAATTTTCTGATAAACGGCGAGAAACTGAAAAACCTCGATTTTTCCGATGTGTTTTATTCCTGGGATTGCTATTGATAAAAAACGGAGTATAATGTTTATAAAACGAATACAATAATCATATTTTTAAGAGGTGCGATATGGAACTTTTAAGTAAAAACGGCATACCGCTTTCGGCGGCGCACCGCGGCGTAAGCGGCGGCAATATTCCCTGCAACAGCCTTGCGGCATATAAGGCGGCTCTTGCGCAGGGGGCGGATATAATCGAACTCGATGTCACCGTTTCAAGAGATGGTCAGCTTTTTACATTCCATCCGGGAATGGAGCCGGCACACCTTAATAAAAAACGCTTCATCCGCACAATGAGCGCGAAAAGTGCGGAAAAGCTTTTATATGTAAATCAGGATGACACCAAAACGGTTGAAAAGGTGCAGTACCTTGATGATGTTTTTGCATTTCTTAAAGGCAAATGCCTTATAAATGTCGACAAATTCTGGACCGCACCCGAAAAAATAACCGAGTGCATAAGAAAGCACGGCATTGAGGATCAGGTTATCATAAAAACATCACCGCAGGCATCGCGCATAAATGATGTGGAACGCTATGCGCCCGACCTCGCATTTATGCCGATTGTAAATAATAACGACGATATTACAAAGGAACTTATGGCACGCAAAATCAACCTTGTGGGTGTTGAGGCTTGCTTTGACAGCGATACCGCGCAGGTGGCGGGTGATGAGTATATCGCGTGGCTGCACGAAAACGGGCTTGCAATATG
>JAZUJG010000020.1:0-4097 GCA_045642645.1 Acutalibacteraceae bacterium
TATGAATTCAAAGGCGCAGGCAGAAATGCCTATAAAGCCGATGAGGTTGATGAATATTTAGCTACGGTAGCCATAGATTATGAAAAAATGTTCCGCGAGAATGCCGAGCTTATTAAAAGAGTCGGCTTACTTGCAGACCGCCTTGACCAGATGAAAAAGGAAGAAGGCGATATTAAGCAGGCGGTTCTGAGTGCTCAAAGAGCTGCTGATATGATCGTCAAAGAGGCTGAAGAATCGGTAACCGATGCTCATTCCGAGGCCGAAGCAATTCTTGCCGCAGCTAAAGGTGAGGCACAGATTATCAAATCCGATGCCGAGAAGCAGGCGGTTGCAGACAGCGAGCTTATAGTTTCCGCCGCCAAGGATAAAGCTGCCGAGATTATTACCAAGGCAAAGGATGAAGCGAGAACCATTCTTATTGATGCCAAAGATTCCGCTAAAGATAAAGTCGGCGCTGCCAATAGAACCGTTACCAGCGAATCACTTTATTTTGATATGCTCAAAAAAGAAGTTTCTGATTTTCGCGCTAATATACTGGCTCAGTATAAGGCGCATATCGAAATGATTTCAAAACTTCCTGAGGTAGCTGCTGAAAAAGCCAAAGATTTTCCCGAACAGCCTTATGTTCAGGATGTTATTCTTGATGAACCGGCTGCAAAATCCGATGATGACAGTGTGCTTGAATTTATAGATGTTCAGGCTGAGGAGGATTTTGATACTCCTGCAGTAATTGAAGAAGTTGATGAAGAACCCGTCATTAAAACCGTTCTGCCTTTTGATTTCTTCGGTGAAGATCCCGGTCTTGAAATAGTCAATGATGATGAACCTGAAGCGGAAGAAAAGAAATCAGGCGGTTTTTCGATTGATGCTTCGGATATTACTCTCACTGCAGATGATTTTGATGTGGATTTTACAGCTGATGAGAACGATGCCGAGGATTCCGTTAATGAGGATATTAATGACTCCGGCGCTCTTGAATTTGAAGAGAATGAAGCGGATACAGACGAAATTAACGCGGATGTCAATGACGAAATCAGCGATTATTCGGAACCGGCTGATATACCGATTTCCGGCGGCTTTAAACTTGAACTCGACGCGGTGAATGTTGCAGAGCTTGCCGCTGAAGACGCAGAAGAATCAGTTGATGACGGTGATTCATCCGATGATGACGGTCAGTTGTCTTTTGAATCTTTCGAGAAGGTCGAAGTTGACGATGAAGAAGACGGGGATGATGACGAAGATGATGATTCCGGAAAGCATCATTTCGGCTTCTTTCGCAAAAAGAAATAACAATTTATGATTATTTTTATCAGTTTGCTTATAATAGCAGCACTTGTCGGTGTCGATCAGTTAATTAAGTACCTTGTTGTCAGGTTTTTGGAGCCGGTCGGTTATGTCGATGTTATACCGAAAGTTTTGCGTTTTCGTTATGTCGAAAATACAGGTGCGGTTTTCGGTTCTTTTTCTTCTCATACATTAGTTCTTACAATTGTTTCTGTCATTTTGCTTGTTGGTACTGTAATTTACCTTATCAAAAATAAGGACAAATCCAAATTTGTAAATGCATGCCTTATTCTTATGGTTTCCGGTGGCATCGGCAATATTATTGATCGCATAAGGCTTCAATACGTTGTTGACTTCATTGAGCCGCTTTTTGTTAATTTTGCTGTTTTTAATTTTGCGGATTGTCTTATCACCGTCGGAGCCTTTGCACTTGTATTTTTTGTTATTTTTGACAGCTTTAAGGATCGCAACAAATAAGCTGAATGACGGAGCGTTACTATGTTTGAATATACAATTGGTGCAGAATATTCCGGCAACAGACTTGATAAGGCTGTTTCGCTCATAAATTCCGATATTTCCCGCAATTTGGCGCAACAGCTTATTGAAAACGGCAAAATACTTCTTAACGGCAGGGTTGCAAACAAAAAGAGCGCCGTGCTTACAGGTGACATAGTGTGTGTGGAATTGCCGGAGCCCCGCAGTCTTGAAGTTACAGCCGAGGATATTCCGCTTGAAATTATGTATGAGGATGATTGTCTTCTTGTGGTAAACAAGCCCAAGGGTATGGTTGTGCATCCGGCGGCGGGTAATTATGAAGGTACGCTTGTGAATGCTCTGCTTTCACATTGCGGCGAAAGCCTTTCGGGTATTAACGGTGTTATAAGGCCCGGTATTGTTCACCGTATTGATAAAGATACAAGCGGTTTGCTTGTGGTGGCGAAAAATGACATTGCCCACCGTTCGCTCGCAGCACAGATTAAAGATCATTCTTTTACGCGAGAATACAGAACAGTTGTTGTTGGGAATATCAAGGATGACAGCGGTACAATTGATGCTCCTATCGGCAGAAATCCGCGCGACAGAAAAAAACAGGCTGTGACCGATAAAAATTCCCGTAATGCAGTTACTCATTTTGAGGTGCTTGCGAGATACAACGGTTACACATATTTAAAAGTTTGCCTCGAAACCGGCAGAACGCATCAGATTCGCGTTCATATGGCTTACCGCGGCAATCCCGTGGCGGGTGATACCGTTTACGGCGGCTCTAAAAACGGCTGCGGCTTGCAGGGGCAGTGCCTTCACGCGATAAAACTCGGTTTTATTCACCCCATTACAAATGAGTATATGGAATTCACTTCCGATTTACCGCAATATTTTAAGGATTTTATCAGGAGAATTGACAGATGAAGGATTTATATTCAAAGTGGCTGCTTGTTTCGGATATTGACGGCACTTTGAATAACAAAAAACGCAAATTGCCGCTCGTAAACAAAACTGCTGTAAATGATTTTATTAATTCTGGCGGTAATTTCACGCTTTGCTCCGGCAGGAATCTTAAATCGCTTACACCGCATTTTCTTAACCTCGGCGCGCAAACACCAGCTATATTTTTAAACGGAGCGGGTATATATGACTTTAAATCGCACAAAATGCTCGCTTTTAAGCCTTTTTCACCCGAAGCTGAGAAAGTGCTTGTCGACACCGCGAATCGCTTTATTGCCGTTGATTTGACAATGTTTTCGCCGGATACTCTGTATATTGTAAAACCGTTCTTTTTCGGTGTGTTTGCCGCCATGCTCGACAAGTTGCAATATAAAATTTGCCGCGGCGGCAGGGGAATAGACAGCGGTAATATCGGTAAAGCAACATTTTTCGGTACACCGTCAACACTCGGTAAAATCAAAAATGAGCTTTGCGGCAATGACAGGAATTTGTTCGATTGCTTTCTGACATCTCCGTATACTCTTGAGGTCGTTTCTGTTGGTGTTAATAAAGGTGCAGCTGTAAAAGAGCTTGCAGGTATATTGAATATACCGCTTGAAAATACCGCGGCGGTCGGTGACTATTATAATGATATTGATATGTTAAAAGCAGTTTCGCATCCGGTTTGTTGCGGTCAGGCACCGCAGGAAATCAAAAACTTGTGTGAGCACATTGCTTGCCATTGTAATGACGGTGCGGTAGCTGATTTTATAAATTATATTGAAACAAAATATATTAAATAACGGAGGAATATTTATGGAAGCAAATTCTAAAAAAGAATTGGCTAAAATTGCCGTAAATGTCCGCAAGGGCATTATCGAAGGCACTTTTAATGCCAAATCCGGTCATCCGGGCGGCTCGCTTTCAATAGCTGAAATACTTACATATCTGTATTTCGCTGAAATGAATGTTGATCCCGCAAAGCCCGCTATGGAGAACAGGGACAGACTCGTTCTTTCAAAAGGTCACGCAGCACCTGCTCTTTATTCTGTTATGGCGCAGAAGGGTTATTTCCCGGTTGAAGAGCTCAAAACCCTCAGAAAAGTTGATTCAAGACTTCAGGGTCACCCGAGTATGAGATATCTTCCCGGTATCGACATCAGCACCGGTTCACTCGGTCAGGGCATTTCCGCAGCTTGCGGTATGGCTCTCGGCGCAAAGCTCAAGAATGCTGATTACAGAGTTTATACAATCCTCGGTGACGGCGAAATCGAAGAAGGTCAGGTTTGGGAAGCCGCTATGTATGCAGCAGCCAAAAAGCTTGATAACCTTGTTGCTTTTGTTGATAACAACAATCTGCAGATAGACGGCACTGTTGAAGAAGTCAACTC
>JAZUJG010000021.1:0-12968 GCA_045642645.1 Acutalibacteraceae bacterium
AAGAATACGCCGATTACCATGAATGCAGCGAATACTATAAGATAGAAAAGTACGGGGCATGAGAAGTGCGGATTTGCGTTGAGTGCACTGATTGAAACGGTCTGTACATCACAATCTGCTTCTGCATCATTAAGCTTAACATTTACTATTTTTCCGTCTTTCGCGGTAAGCTTAACTGTGCAGGCTCCGGTACCGCTGACAATGGCATCACCGGTGTCGGCATTATTCAATGCAACTTCCTCTGCTGCGGGAAGTTTGAAAGTGCATGTGATAACAGCGTCTTTATTCTCAACTGCGTAATTATAACCGGAGAAATCGATTTCGCCGTCCGCAGCCATTGAAATAACCGCGTTTCCACCGTCGACAACATTAATGCTGTCTTCATCCGCGCTGTAAACGTAACTGTCGGAAAGAGCAGATGCCTTTGCGGCTTTTGCGCTCATCATCGGTGAATAGCCGTGTGAATACAAAGCGGCGAATACCATAAATGCACAGCTGATAATTGCAAGTATGGGGAGAAGAACGTGTCTGAGGAAGCCTTCCTTGTGATTCTTCTTGATGTAGAGAATGAACATCGGAATGTAGAAGGCGTAAATGGTGATGATGGGAAGCTCGGAAGAGTCAAAGCTGAACAAACCAAAGAAATTCTTTGAATAAAGGTTGGCGATGAAGAAATATACAAGCCATGCAGCGCAAATAAGCAGACCGATTATTGATGAGTTGGAGGGCATATTTGTGGAGGGGCTTACTTCTGCAAACATCTTAGGCTTGGGGCCTCTGCCGTTGGCAGCAACGCTGTACATGCCGCGGGTCTGTGAAAGCATAAGGCCGTTGAGTGTGCCGAGGCAGGAGATTGCGATGCAAACGCCAACAAGAGTACCGCCGACATTGCCGAATACTTTAACGAAAGCAGCATTGGCACCCTGCTCACGAAGAACTTCTATCGGAACTGCACCGGAGATGCCTATGTAGTAGATGATGTAAATAACAATGATAACGATTGAACCGAGTGTAAGTGCAAGGGGGAGATTCCTCTTGGAGTTCTTAAGCTCGGAGTTGATGGAGGTTGCAAGAATCCAGCCTTCATAAGCGAATGCAACAGCAACAACGCTGGCAAGCAGAGCCTGGGTTGAACCGCCGTCAACGGCAGCAGAAGCACCGGAGGTTGCGAAAGCGGCGGAAACGTTGCCGTTCTTAAGACCGACGATGATGCCTGCAAAAGCCATAAGGATAAGGGGGATGAGCTTGATAACCGTCATGCTGACCTGGAGCTTACCTGCAAGCTTGGGAGCAAGAGCGTTGATGCAGTAGCTTGCAATAAGGTAGAAACCTGCAAGTGCAAGGCAGATATCGCTCGCGATGGTGTCGTTGATATCAAGTATTCCGCTGGGAACGAAAATAGCGAGGGTGTAACGTGCGGAAACCCATGCAAGAGCGCTTGTCATACCGGGAACATAAACAGTTTCCATAAACCAGCCGAGCATATAAGCATATTTGGAGCCTACGGTAGCTTCGGCATAGTCGACAAGGCCGTTGACCTTTTCGTACTTGGTAGCAAGTGTGGCAAAGTTAATGCCGCAGATGATCATAACAACACCGCCGATTATCCATGCAAGGATACCGAGAGGCATATCGCCGTTGGTGCTGTTAAGCACGTTCTGCGCTTTGAAGAATACGCCGGAACCGATAACGATACCGATAACCATACCCATAGCGGTAAACAGACCGTACTTTTTTTCGAGTTTGTTTTCCATATTATCACCTTTCGTGAAAATTTTGTTTGTTTCTGTCGAAAACAGATGTTAACAAACATTTAATATATTATATATTTATACTTGCAAATTGTAAATTTACAGTTTATAATAGCATCATAACACTTTGTTATGAATGATGTGAGGTATTATAATGGATTCGCAAAAAATCAAAACACTTGTGGAAGCGGTGCGTATGGGCAGCCTTACCAGAGCTGCCGAGGAGCTCGGTTACACGCAGGCAGGGCTTACGCAGATGATGAACCGTCTCGAAGCCGAAATGGGAGTTTCACTTTTAAAACGCGATAAAAACGGCGTAGCCCTTACCGCCGAGGGCGAAAGGCTTATGCCGCAGATAAATGAGTATATAATCGCATCCGAAAACCTCGAAAAGAAAATAGAAGAAATCAAAAGCGGTGCTGATGCCTACCTTCGCATAGGTACCTACACAAGCATACTTAAAACATGGCTGCCGGAAATCATAAACGGCTTCCGTGCACAGTATCCGAATATCAAAATCGAAATCCGCGACAGCGATCTTGATAAAATCTACGGCCTTGTTGCCACTGCGGAGCTTGATATTGGCTTTGCGAGCCGCTACACACTTTCGGGCTGCCGCTTTATAAAGGCGGGCGATGACCCGTTTTTTGCCGTTCTTCCCAAGGAGGAGGGGGCACATTTTGAAAACGAGGTACCAATTTCATATTTCAACGGCAAAAATTTTATAATGCCCACCTTCGGCTTTGACCCGGATGTGCTTGCCGCCTTGAATACAAACGGCGTAAAACCCATAATCACCGCCACATCCGTTGCCGATTCGGCAGTAACGGAGCTTGTGGAAATGGGTATGGGCGTAAGCATACTGCCCGAGCTTGTGCTCAAAAGCATAGATTGCTCCGGCGTTGTTACAAAGCCCATATCGCCGTTATGCAGCCGCGAGCTCGGCCTTGTCGTAACCGATGAAAAAATAAAAAGCCCGCTTGTAAAAAAATTCATTTCTTACAGCGAGCAGAAGGTTAGAGAGTATTTTTAATCATTGAAAAAGTGTTCATCAAGTATTTCGGCGGCGCACACAATGCATTTCAGGCAGGGGCGCGTTTTGTAAAAGTTCGGCGAGCGTTCTGCCGAAACCGGCGGCTCCGGTCCGTCTTTTTTCAGAATATCGCGGCACACATACGAGCCGAAACGCTCCTTGAATTCAAAGGCAAGCTGCTGAATAAGCGCGTAATGCCTGTCCTTGAGGGATTTGTCCGAGGTGTCGCTGTACCCGGCGGCAAGCCCCGCCACCATAAACATTGCGCTGACCGCACCGCATACCTCGCGCAGTCTGCCCATTCCTCCGCCGAATGAGGAGGAGAGCATCATAGCGGTCTTTTCATCCATTCCGAATTCATCGGCAAATGCCGTGAACACTGCCTGACTGCAGTTGCAGCCCTGCATAAAAAGCCGAGCGGCTTTTTCCCTGTGGTCTTTCATACAAACACCTCACTTTCAATATGATACCACAAAATTCCGCCGCAGTCAAAAGAATGAACAAAATTTTAATTTTTCGCCGCTTATTGAATAACCTGCGGCATTATGGTAAAATCTAACGGAAATAACACGGAGGTATAAAATATGGAGCTTTCGCTGATAGTACCCTGTTATAATGAAGAAAACAATGTACGGCTTTTCTTCGATGAGGTTTTCAGAGTGTTTGCAAATAAGGTGGCCGATTACGAAATCGTTTTCATAAACGACGGCAGTACCGACGGCACACTGAAAAACCTTAAAGGTATATATGAAGAAAGCGGCTTTGCTTCAAATGTGCAGGTCGTGTCATTAAGCCGCAATTTCGGCAAGGATGCCGCCATTTACGCAGGGCTTTCATACGCCGCGGGCGACTGTGTCTGCCTTATAGATGCCGATTTGCAGCAGCGACCCGAGGTAGTTCTTGAAATGCTTGAAATACTGCGCAATAACCCCGAAACCGACTGCGTAGCCGCCTACCAGGATGAACGCCGCGAGGGTAAAGCCATAACCGCGCTCAAATCGGCATTCTATAAAGTGATAAATAAAATCGCCGAGGTCGATTTTGTGAACGGCGCTTCGGATTTTCGCCTTATGCGCCGCAATATGGTCGATGCCGTGCTCGAAATGACCGAATATCACCGCTTTTCAAAGGGCATTTTAAGCTGGGTGGGCTTCAATACCGAGTATATTCCCTATACGGTCGAGGAACGCGCAAGCGGCGAATCGAAATGGGGCTTCGGCAAGCTTTTCAGATATGCGCTTGAGGGCATCGTTTCGTTTTCTACTTTCCCGCTCAAGCTTTCCACATTTGTCGGGCTTTTCTCGTTTGTCGTGTCCATCCTTTACCTTATAGTAGTTGTGTGCGAAAAGCTTTTCAAGGGCATAGATGTTCCCGGTTACGCCACCATAGTCGTGCTTGTGCTTCTGCTCGGCGGCTTGCAGCTTTTGTGCCTCGGCATACTCGGCGAATATCTTTCCAAAATATACATTCAGTCCAAAAATCGCCCGATATATATTGTCAAAGAACATCTCGGCAAAAAGTAAGGTGAGTTTTATGGCAAAGAATATCTCGGCAAAAAGTAAGGTGGGTTTTATGGCAAAGAATATCATATTTTATTTCAGCGACCAGCAGAGGTACGATACCGTTAACGAAATAGTAACACCCAATCTGATGCAGCTTGCATCGGAGGGTGTTACTTTTGATAATGACTATACCTGCCAGCCCGTATGCGGCCCCGCGAGGGCGTGCCTGCAAACGGGTGTGTACGCCTCGCAATGCGGCTGCTGGTGGAACAATGTCGCACTGCCGCAAAATATCAAACCGCTTGCCGCGTATTTTAACGAAGCGGGCTATGAAACGGCGTATATCGGCAAATGGCACCTTGCTTCCGATAAATCCAATCATTATGCCACATCAGCCGTACCTGAAGAACGGCGCGGCGGTTATTCCTATTGGCGTGCCGCCGATGTGCTTGAATTTACATCGCACGGGTATGACGGCTATGTTTACG
The DNA here is from genome assembly GCA_045642645.1 of Acutalibacteraceae bacterium. Classification (GTDB taxonomy): domain Bacteria; phylum Bacillota; class Clostridia; order Oscillospirales; family Acutalibacteraceae; genus DTU089. The sequence goes on from JAZUJG010000021.1 coordinate 4,775, forward strand.
ACGGCGACGGCAAACGGCTTGATTTCAAGGGTTACCGTGCCGACTGCATAAATGACTATGCGCTTGAATTTCTCGATAAGCGCAATACCGAAAAACCTTTTTTTATGTTCATTTCGCAGCTTGAACCGCACCATCAGAACGACCGGTTTCGCTTTGAAGGGTACCGCGAAACCGTTGACGATTATAAAGACTATCCCATTCCCGACGATTTGTCATTTCTGCCGGGCGATTATGAAAAATGCTATCCCGATTACATAAGCGCAATAAACCGTCTTGATTACAATGTCGGCAGACTTGTTGCAAAATTGAAAGAAAAGGGGATATATGACGATACGGTCATTATTTATACCTCCGATCACGGCTGCCATTTCAAAACGCGCAACGCCGAGTATAAGCGGAGCTGCCACGACAGCTGCACCCATACGCCGCTTATTATCCGCGGCGGCGGTTTTACCGGCGGCAGGCACGAAACACGGCTTGTCAGCCTTATTGATCTGCCGCCCACGCTGCTTGATATTGCGGGTATAAATATCCCCGAAGCGTACGAGGGCTATTCTCTGTTGAGCGGCAAAAAGCACGATTATGTGTTTATGCAGATAAGCGAAAGTCAGTGCGGCAGAGCCATCCGTACCGAAAAATACAAGTATTCGGTGCGCTCGCTCGGCAACGGCTTTTTGACACACAGCGCAAAGGTGTATTTCGAAGATTATCTGTACGACCTTGAAGCTGACCCGTGCGAAAAAATAAATCTTGCAGCGGATGAACGCTATGCCGCAGTGAGAGCTTCACTGCGCTCGCTGCTCATAAAGCAAATGACCGATATAGGCGAAAAGCGGCCCGTTATCCGTCCGGCACTTGTTTTGCGCCGAAAGTAAAAAAACATTTGCAAAAGCACGCGTATTGTGTTAATATATTACAAGTATTGAAAATATAAGAAAAAGGAGCAGAACAATGACAGTTGTTAAAGCCATTTTTTCGAATTTCATTCCGTTTTTAATGGCAATGATTCTTACGCTTACTCCCAATACTCAGTCAAATCTTTTCGGCACTATTGACAATGTTAAAAAAGACTGCAATGCTACCGTGGAGCTTATTTCCGATATTCATATCGAGGCAAAGGGTCTTCTGCGCACCTCTATGCTTGAACTCGGTCTTACAAACCTCGGCAGAACAAAGGTCAGCATCGACGGAGTCGTTGTCTGCGGCGACCTTACAAACTATGCCGATGAGCCGAGTATTGCAAAATACTTCGAAATCATCAAGGAAAAAAGCCCTGCTCCCGTTATAAGCGTTGCCGGCAACCACGATATCGGCCACGCGGGCGACAGGGATGTTACCGATATCAGCCGTGAGGAAGCAAAGGCAAATTTCATTAAGTATTATAACGAATACAGCGGCAGCAATATCACCACCACTTATTACAGCACCGAAATCAACGGCTATAAGTTCATCGTTCTCGGTGATGATGTTATCGACGGCGGCCATTTCGATGCGGTTGATATTTCACCCGAGCAGCTTGCTTTCCTTGACCGCGAGCTTGCATCCGGCACCGCAGGCGGCAAGCCCGTTTTCGTATGCTGCCATTGGCCCGTTGACGGCACCAACGGTCAGGAGACCATCTGGCCCGGCTGTGGTATCGACCTTGAAAAGAACGATATTAAAACCATTATGGAAAAATACGAAAATGTATTTTACATCAGCGGTCATATGCACTCCGGCATCAAGAGCCGTGAGTTTGAAGAACAGTACGGTTTCTCAAATGCAGAGGTTTTGAACGGCGTTACATACCTCAGCATTCCGTCATACGGCCTTGTAAACTCCTTCGGTCTTCCGCAGTGCGGCACGGGCGCTCAGCTTGAAATCTACGATGATGAGGTCGTTTTCAGACCGCGCAACTTCGTGCTTAATAAGTGGTACGAAAATTCCGAGTATCATTTTGAAATAGCAAAATAACAGTGTAATAATAATGGGGCTGCCGCAAGCGAAAACTTTGCGGCAGCTCCTTTTATATTCCTTTAATATTTACATCGGTGTATTTTTTTATGTATCCCGCAATGCGTTTCAAATCCGCATCTGCCGGAATAAACGCTTTGTCGGTATTATCCGTTCCCGTCAGGGCGCGCTGCTTCGCGCCGCCCATTGCGTGGTATTTTATAAGCTCAATATACTGTATGTTTTTCAGCTTCAAAACGGTTTTCGCAATATTCTCAAAGCTTTCGCGCGAGTCGTTTACGCCTTTCACAACAATACATCTTACTGCGGTTTTTGCTCCGAGCGAGTCGGCAAACAAAAGATTTTCAATTATTCTTTCGGGGTAAACTCCGGTTTCGGCTTTGTGATTTTCGCGCCTGCCGTCTTTTATATCCCAATAAAATAAATCGGTAAACGGTATTGCCGCCGCAAGCCTTTCACGCGGAACATAGCCGCCCGTTTCCAGAATGCAGCTTACTCCGCGGCTTTTCAGCAGCTTCAGCAGCTCGATTGTGCCTTCGTGCGCAAGCGGTTCACCGCCCGAAATCGTAACGCCGCCGGTTTCGCCCCAGAAAACGCGGTCGCGCATCGCAAAATCCGCAATTTCGCTTATGCTCATTTCTTCGGCAGCCGGCTTTAGAGCTTCCGCAGGGCAGCTTTCGGCGCATTTCAGGCAGACGGTGCATTTTGTACGGTCAAATATATGCTCCGTGTCGGTGAACGAGTGGCAGCCGTTTCGGCAAGCCGCTTCGCAGGCGCGGCAGCCTATGCAGAATGTCGGGTAAAACATAAGCTCGTTTTCAAAGCTTTTTGTTTCGGGGTTGTGGCACCAGCGGCAGTCTAAAGGGCAGCCCTTTACAAATATCACCGTTCTTATGCCGCCGCCGTCTTTTGTTGAAAATCTCTGTATTTCCGAAATAAGCATATCAAATTCCCTGCACAGTTCTGTCTATAATCATCTGCTGCCATTCTTCATCAAGCGTAACAAATCTCGCGTTCCAGCCTGCAACTCTTACAGAAAGCGTTTTGTATTCGCACGGGTTGCTTTTTGCATCCTCGAGCATAGCCGCGTCTATTACATCGGTCTGCATAAAATACCCGTTTTTCGCATTAAAACCGCGTAAAAGCCCTTTTATTGCTTCAATGCCGTTATCATCCTCAACAGCCGACGGCAGCAGCTTTATGTCGAGTGCGGCTCCGGTGAGCTGCTTTGTAAGGTCAGCCTTACAGTACGAAAGAATTATCGCCGTTGCTCCGGCACTGTCGGTACCGGGGGTGGGGGAGCAGTTGTTTGCAAGAATATCGCCCTTTTTCGAGCCGAACGGTGAGGCGGTACGGTGCTTTGCCCATTCTATCTGCCTGCCGAATGTGCTCACACCGGGCCCGATGATGATTTTCGGGTTTTTGATTTCAGCCGTAATGTCGGCAAAATCATCGAGTATCCTTACGGTGTAGGAATCGGCGTTGTCGTTATCGTTGCCGAAGCAGCCGGTTTTTGATTTTGCATACAGGCGCAGAGCTTCGCAGCCCTCCCAGTTGTTTTTGAGTATATCCGCAAGTTCTTTAAGCGTAACCTTTTTTTCGCGGAATACCAGCAGGTCTATCGCGCTCAGGCTGTTTCCCGCATCCGGCGCGCCGCCGATATGCGGCGAAATTACGGTGTAAAGTGCGCCGCCGTCTTTGTAATCCAATGCGCGTTCTATGCAGCCGCGCTCAAAAAGCGCCACAGCCGAAGTCGGCGGATGAGGCTTGAATTGCGGATCGGGCGAATCCGCGTCTTCAAGGTAATAATCAAGTGCGCCGCGGCAAACCTCGGTAACCTTAGCTTTAAGCGCAAGGCGGTATGCCTCATAAAGACTTTCAAAATCATTGAATTCGGGGCAGGAGCCGCCGTTTATATTCAGCACATCGTCCGTCAGCACGCGCAGCGCATCAAACGGGTAATATGTGAAGCAGGTGCAGCCGGGGACCTGTGTTTCCCAGCATCCGTCATTTGCAAATCGGCGAGCTTCTTTAAGCGTGTAGCCGTATTTTAGCATTGAGTTTATTACGGTTTCCTCGCAATAAACGGCAAGCACACCGCTGCCGTGCCGCTGAATTTCGGCAATTCGCGTAAGCAGTCTGTCAGATGTGTTTTTATTTATGCGAACCGTAACGGGAAAATCGCCTATCGGCAGCTCCTCGATAATATCAAGCACAAGGTGAGTAACCTCGTTTTCCGTATCTTCTCCGTTTTCATCGATTCCGCCGAGAACGATATTCTGGTAATGCTGCGCATCGCCGGAGCCGGAAACGGGGGTTTCCTCTATCCATTCGCAGCCCTTAATGAAAAATGAAGCGAGTATTTCGCGCGCCTCGTCAACGGTGATAATGTCGTTTTCAAGGTCATTTTTCAGGTATTTTCCGAGTATGACATCAATCCTGCCTATGCCGGGCCAGTTGCCGCAAAGGCGCAGAAATGCAAAGCAGAACCAAAGCGACTGCACGGCTTCAAAAAAAGTGCGCGGCGCTTTGAACGGCACACGTTTTAATGCTTCGTATGCACGCGGTTTGGCGGTCTTTGCCGCTTCAAGATACCTTTCGTGCCAAATGTGAAAAGCGTTGACGGTGTTTTTCAGGCTTTGCAAAAAATCTTTCTGTCTGTCGGTCAAGTCAGCGGAATTTTTTATTTTTTCATCAATCTGCTTTTCGTAAAAGTCGATACCGTTGTTGACCGCACCCTCAAAATCGCAGGTGAGGTGGCTTATTGAGGCGAATATGTAATCACCGTTTCGCACGGCGGGCACGCGGTGCTCGATTGCAAGCCCCAGCGTTGCACTGCCGCATATAAGCTCATTCTCGGTAATTCTGACGGGGCAGTTTTTAACGATCGTGTCAATAACAATATCGTATTTCCGGTAATCCGAAAGCCCGTCGAAATCTTCACCGAAATCCGGCTCAACATACGGGTGGCTCTTTGCAAGAGTGCCGTATTTGCCTTTGAGTGATTCCAGGGCAAATTCCCTCGTCTTTTCCGAAAGACGAACGGGTCTGCCGCCGCGGTATGCGGATTTGAAAACAACCATAACAACCGGGCACTCCTTTCCGAAAATCAGATACTGACCGCCGTGCCTGCGGCGGTCAGTGATATGTGTTTATTGCGGTGATTCCACGGGCTTTTCAATTTCAAGCGATCTGCGGCGCTCCGCAAGCTGCCTTTCCACTTCGGCACGGCGCTTGGGGTCTTCTTTTACAAAGAATATAAAAATCATATAAAGCGCTTCGCCTATGACCGGGCCGAGCATAAATATCGGGTACTGCCATTTGTAGAAATGTGCGCTCTGGTGGAAGATGTAATCGGGGTCGCCGGGCAGAGGCTTGTAGCCGAGGAAATTGTAAAGCGTGATGTTCTTAATAAGTGATTGCAGACTGTTGTTGAGCTTCTGCGAGAAGCTGAGTGCCGAGAATGTTATACCCTCGGTACGTAAGCCCGTTTTAAGCTCCACCTCATCAATTGAGTCGTTTATAAGCGAACGGTGTGCAATATCCATAAAGCTTGTGAATGCACTCGAAATGCCGATTATGATGCACATTATGATGAAGCCGTGCGCGGTGTTGTATTTGCAGCCGGGGATGATGCCCACGAAGTAGGCGATAATTCTTGCGGCGATAATAGCTATCTGCGAAATCATCAGTGCGCGCTTCATACCGCCGAATTTTTTGATGAGCTTGTTTGCAAAGAAAACGGAAAGCGCACCGGGTATACTTGAAACCGTATCGTAAAGTGTTTCTGCGGTGCCGCCGCCGAAATGCTTGTTGTTGCGGAACTCCGACTGGTAGAAATAAGTTCTGTCTATTCTCGGGTAAAGCTCGTGAATTATCTTCGCCGCGCCTATGAGCAGCAGGGTGGGGTTATGGCGCAGCACGGTTATGGCTTTGAAGAAGTTTTCTTCTTTTTTGACCGGTACGCTTATTCTTTCCTTATACCGCGAGGCGTTTATGGCAATAAGCTGACCGCCGAGACCGAAAAGGAATGCGAACATAATGAAAATCAGCTTTTCGTTCATACCGTTCTTTTCAAGCACATCCCACAGCGACGGGAAGATTTTCGGTATGTAGCCGCCGAGGCTCGAGCCTATTGAAACCCACTGTGTGATTTTTGCACGCTCTTCGGAATGGCCTGAAGAAAGCGCGAGCTTGCCCCAGATGCCGACCTCCTGGAATGATACAAGCAGATCCCAGAAAAAGTAGCAGAATATGAGGTACAGCAGCTTTAACAGCGAAGATGTTGCCGGATTCAGGAACATAAATGTGGCAAGACCGCCTATGAACGGCGGGAAATATAACAGGAACGGGCGCATCTTCTGGTAAGGCTTGTGCTGACGCCTGTCAACAAAACTGCCTACAAGCACATCGTTCACGGCATCCCATATAATAGAACCTGTCATAATCTTGCCCACATAATGCGAGCTTTCGCCTGGAACAACGTGATTTTCGTAGAAGTAGGTTACTCTGCCGGAAACAAAACCTGACGATGCAGACGAACCCATAACACCGAGAGAGTAGCGCAGAATCTCGCGGTTGGAAATGCCTTCTTCATTCATTTCCTTGGAAAAAAGAAAACCGAGGGGATTTTTCACGGGAAAACCTCCTTATTTCATCTTTACTTTATCCCATAGTATAGTATTTCGGTTAAAATTACAAGTCGTTTTTCGAATATATGTTGAATATGCCGTTGAAAATTGTTATTATTATAAAAAGGTCGTGATATTATGAATAACGAATTCAAAATCGCATCAATAAATCAAAAAGCAAAAACAAATCTTTCCGATGTAAAAAACTACGGCATGCAGGCGGCGAATAAAGTCAGAGCATTTCACAAAACATTCCCCGAGTACAGCGTTACACCGCTTTGCGAGCTGAAAAGCCTTGCCGAAAACCTCGGCTTAAAAAATCTTTATGTCAAGGATGAAAGCTACCGTTTCGGTCTTAATGCATTCAAGGTGCTCGGCGGCAGCTTTGCCATAGGCAGCATTATCGCAAGAAAACTCGGGTGCGATATTTCGGAGCTTTCGTGCGAAAAGCTTCTGTCTGCCCCCATTAAAGAAAAACTCGGTGAAATCACATTTGTTACCGCTACCGACGGCAATCACGGCAGGGGCGTTGCGTGGACTGCAAACCGTCTCGGTCAGAAAAGCGTTGTGTTTATGCCGCGCGGCACGGCAAAGGAAAGGCTCGACAACATCCTTGCGCTCGGCTCCGATGCAAGCATAACCGATATGCTTTACGATGATGCCGTGCGCCACTCAAAAGAGTGCGCCGACAAATACGGCTGGGTAGTTGTGCAGGATACCGCGTGGGACGGTTACCGCGAAATACCGCAGAACATTATGCAGGGCTACACCACCATGGCGCTTGAAGCCTACGAACAGCTCGGTTCCGTAAAGCCCACACATATTTTTCTGCAGGCGGGCGTCGGCTCAATGGCGGGCGCCGTGTGCGCGTTCTTTACAGATGCCTGCGGCGATGAAAACAGACCGGTCATAACCGTATTCGAGCCCAACGGCGCAAATTGCAATTATGTTACCGCGCTGCATAACGACGGCTCACTTTACGCCACCGACGGCGATATGAATTCGATTATGGCGGGGCTTTGCTGCGGCGAGGTTTGTCCGCTTGCGTGGGATGTATTGAAGGACCACGCCGATTTCTTTGTTACCGCACCCGACTATGTTGCCGAAAACGGTATGAGAATGCTCGGCAAACCGCTCGGGAACGATGTGAAAGTTGTGTCGGGCGAAAGCGGCGCTGCTACCGCCGGCTATGTTGCCGAAATAATGAAAAACCCGGAGCTTGCCGGAATTAAGGCGAAACTCGGGCTTGATGAAAACTCCGTGGTGCTCTGCTTCTCCACCGAGGGCGATACCGATAAGGAGAATTACAAAAAGGTACTTTCAAAATAACACCGAATACAAAAATGCCGCAGGAGAGCACTCCTGCGGCATTTTTTATAACTCACCGTTAAATATCTTTTTTGCATTTTCGCTGAAATCAAAGCAGGTCAGGTCGCGTTTTCGCTCAAGCGTTGACGGTGACTTGAAGCCGAGTTCATAAAGCCAAACCGCATCATAACCCGTTTCGGAAAGTGCCTTGTAAAGCTCATGCCAGTCGATTTTACCCTCACCCGGCAGCCAGTGCTTTTCGTCAACGAAATCGTAATCTGAAATGTGCGTTGTGATTATTC
>JAZUJG010000022.1:0-2859 GCA_045642645.1 Acutalibacteraceae bacterium
AACCGTAACGGTGCTCATATCAAGCCCGAGCGTTATGCTGTTCTGCTTGGCGGTCTCCTGCACTATCATAATAAGGTCGCGGGCGCATTCGCGCACGTTCGCGGGTTCTTCCTCAATTACGACCTTGCCGCTTTCTATACGCGCCATATTAAGCACATCGTTTATAAGGTTCAGAAGATGCTCGCCCGAAAGCTTGACCTTGCCGAGGCAGTCTGTGACCTTTTCTTTATTGTCGATATACTTTTCAGCCATGGATGTAAAGCCGAGGATTGCGTTCATGGGTGTGCGTATATCGTGGCTCATATTGAACAGGAATGTACTCTTTGCGGCGTTGGCGGCTTTTGCTGCAAGCAGCGCATCCTCAAGCTGCTTCTGGCGTGCCTGCTCTTTTCGTATTTCTTCATCCTTATCTGCAAAGCCGAGGGCAACGGCGGTAAAGGTTTCGTCATCGCCGACCTTAACGAACTTCATCTCACAGTAATGCGGAGTGCCGTTATTGTTACTGCGGTAGGTGGTGGTAAATGTCTTTTTGTCGCTCAATTCGCGGCGTATATTTTTAAGCGAGCCGGCTTTGAGCATCATATACTTATCTTCTTCAAAAATCAGCTTTTCAACATACATTTCGTACGCATCCGAGAATTTGATACCGCTCCTGAATACACTGCCGAAATCGTGCTCGGTGTCGTCGTTCATACTGTACGGGGTAAGTGTTTCCGTTTCGGTATCTATATAGTAAACAGATGAATATTCGCTTGCGAGTATCTGTATGATTTCAAAATTCTGTTCGAGTATTTTGCGGCTTTCCTGGTCGCGTCTGATCTCCTCATCCTTATCGGAAAAACCGAGTGCGACTGCCGTAGGGACATCTTCGTTGCCGACTTTGACGAATTTCATCTCGCAGTAGCGCGGGTTGCCGCCGTTATCACTGCGGTAGCTTGTAACGTAGCTCTTTTTGGTGCCGCCGAGGTTTTCTTTGATTGTTTCGACCTTGCCGGCGTTGAGCATCATCTTTTTATCCGCGCCGTAAACGAGGCTGTTCACATACAGCGTGTAGGCGTTTTCAAAGCCGATGCCGCTTCTGAAAATATTACCGAGAGCATTTTCGGTGGCATCGTTAAGAACATACGGCGTAAGCTCATCTGTTTCAAGGTTGATGTAGTAAACGGAGGAATACTCGCTTGCAAGACCTTTGATGATATCGTAGTTCTGCTGCAGGTGGCGCTGCCTTTCGGCTGCCTCGCGTATCTGTTCGTCGCGGTCCGCAATACCGAGCACGAGCGCGGTGGCTTCTTCGTTTTCGGCGTTGACTTTAACGAGCTTCAGCTCGTGGTAAATGAAATTATCCTCATCGCCGACACGGTAGGTGAACGAGTGGCTTTTTGTGTTGCGCAGTTTTTCTTTAAGAAATTCCACCGAGCCGTAGCTGCGCAGGGTGGCAATATCGCTGTTGCGTACCTGGCTTTTAAGGTACATAGCGAGCGCTGCCGAGAAATTGATATGCTCACCGAATACATCGCCGAAAATGGTCTGCACGCTTTCGCTCATGGTGAATATGGTCATATCGCTTGTTTCAAGGTCAACGTAGTAAACGGATTCGTATTCGCTTGAAAGTATCTGTATGATTTCGTGGTTGCGCTCAAGCAGCTTTTCGCGGTCCTGCACCTCTTTGAGCATTTCTTCCATTTTGCGGCGCTGCTCGTGCTCCTTGCGCATATTGTCCTCAATATTATGCGTACCGACGATTATCGTCTTGTCGCCGCGGGTGCTTTTAACTACTTTCGTCTGGAAATAGTAGCGCTTTCCGTCGCGGTCAACACGGTAGTTGAGAATGAACGCGGGCTTTGTGCTCAGCTCTTTGAAGATGTTTTCGGCGGTCATCTGCTCGCGTACCATATCGCGGTCTTCCTCGCAGACATTGTCGTCAACGAGCTTGTCGCGCAAGGTCATAAGGTCAAAGCTCATATATGAGCCCATCTGCTGCGCCGATGCTTCCTGACCGTAAAGGCGGTACTGAGTGAACTTATTGTTTTCAAGGTCGAGGTAATACACATTGTCAAAGTCGCCGGTGAGTGCGGAAATAACTTCCATCTGCCGTGTATGCGATTCGTTTTCAACATTTATGTAAATGAGCGTGAGCGACATCGCTATACCTATGGTGAGCGAGGGCGATTCCTGAATATATAACTGCAAAAAGCCCGTCAGAATAGGCGGAATAATAAATGCCGAAAGTGTGAAATCGCGTTTTCTTTCATCGGGGTCGGTGGCTTTGATGCCGCGGTAAAGCGTATGAATGGTGGGTATGCCTATGTACAGGTATGTGATTACCGCCTGCCATACCGAGAACGGACCGCGGTGGTAAACGTGGGCTTCGTCAATATAGAATACGAAATGAGTCCAGTAAGTCGAAATCGAGAGTGCCATCATAACGGTTATGGGTATGCACAGCAGCACAAGAATCCACTTTTTCTGCTTTGAAACATCGTGACCGAGCTCCGCTTCGGTGTAGCAGAGCCACAAAAATGCGCAAACCGCCACCATTATAAAATAAAAGACATTTGAAAAATAACCGAGCCATATAGGAAAATCGGTTCTGCCGTTGACTAACTGAGTGAAAAAGTCAAAGCAGCCACCCAGAATGGCAGAAAGGTAAACAAAAAATGTCAGCGTGAACTTTTTGCCAAGTCGGAGGCCAAGCGGTCTTAGGAAGACAAGGTAGAGAGTCAACTCCTTGGCTCACAGAACGACATGGCTACGATCCGACTTACCGGTTCTGCCGTTGACTAACTGAGTGAAAAAGTCAAAGCAGCCACCCAGAATGGCAGAAAGGTAAACAAAAAATGTCAGCGTGAACTTTTTGCC
>JAZUJG010000023.1:0-9682 GCA_045642645.1 Acutalibacteraceae bacterium
CGCTTCGCTTAATGAATAACGAATAATGAATGATGAATAATTTCGGGGCGCAAAGCGCCGATTATTCGAGTTTTCAGTTTTCAGTTTTCAGTTTTCAGTTTTCGGTTTTCAGATTGCGGAAAATCGGAGGATTTTGTACGGGCGGCACCCCGTGCCGCCCGGGGTGCCTCCCCTACAATTCGTTCTGAATTTCCGCACAAAAATCAAACAACGCGATTTACGAAAAACCGGGTTGTTTTTTGAAAATTCTGAAAACTAAAAACTGAAAACTGAAAACTCGAATAATCGGCGCTTTGCGCCCCGAAATTATTCATCATTCATTATTCGTTATTCATTAAGCGAAGCGCAACTGTCAATCGCGCTGCGATTGACCCGGGCGGCACGGGGTGCCGCCCGTACCGGTTCTTCTGAATTCACGCAATCGAAACCGAAAAAAGTCCTCCGAATTTTCGCGTGGGAAACCGTGGGGCGATGTCCGATCGTTTCGCGAATAAACCGTGAAACGAACAGACAAAAAGCGAAAAAAATAAATATCTTTATTTTCCAAAAAATAATTTGAAAAGTTTTTGTATATTATCACCAAATTTAAAAAAAGTGTTGATTATTTGAGAAATTAGTAGTATATTTATAAAGAGGTGTACTCTAACAAGGGGTATGTTGCGCCGTAATTTATACAAACGCTGTTTGCCGAAACAGGCAAAACGGCGCTGTTAGGCATTTTACGGCATATTATATCAGGTATATATTTTTATTTGGAGGCTTATTTATGGCACTGGAGTTATCGTTCGGCAAAGGTAAAGAAAAGAAACCCAAGTCAGCCGCTAAACCGAAGAATGACATCGGTCTCAAGATCGTTGAATTTTTCGAGAAAAACCCGCTGATGAAAATAATAATTCCCGCGATTTTGCTGGTTATCATCGTGGCGGTATTGGCAATAGTAATATTCAGCGACGGCGTTATTACCGGCGACCCGGACGATGTTGATGTAAGCATTGACGATTCGCAGGCCGTTGAGGTCTGGAACGGCGAGTCAGACTTACTTAAAGACAAAGAGCTTATTAAGCTTATCGAGGACGATCCGCTTTCACCCGATATTCTTTCCACCGCCAAATACACCGGCTACATCGTAGGCTCCAGCGGTCTTAAAACCGCGCAGATTGAAATCGGCAGCGGTGACTCGCTCGTGCTTACTCTCGGTGAAACCGTCGGTGACTCCGAATGGGAGGTTACCGAGATCACCAAGTCCTACATCGTTTTCAAAGCCGGCGAGCTTACCAAAAAAATCAATAAACAGTAAATTTCAAGTCATTATTTCAGTTAATTATGTATTTACATAATATATAGGGGGATTTCACAATGAAAGTACACAACAAGAAGCTCAGATCCATATCTGTTTTCGCGCTTGTTCTTGTTCTGCTCGTAAGCATCGTTTTACCGATGAGCGCAGCAGGCAGTTCACCCGACGAAGCTATGGGCACATACATCGTTAAACAGGGCGATACTCTTTCGTCTATCGCTGCTGCTCACGGTGTGACCGTTTCCGGCATCGTTTCCGCAAACGGCATTTCCGCATCTGCCGACCTCTTTGTCGGTCAGAAGCTCTACATCCCCGGTGCTACCACCGTCGATGAAGACTCCACCACTACATACGGCTATTCAGGCAGCATCTCATTCGATTTCAAGGATGCGGATGTTTCGGGTGCTCTTGCAACCGTTCTTGCTCATACCGGCTACACCATGATAAGCAAAGGTATGAACGATACCAAGATCACTCTTGCCATGGAAAACGTATCTCCCATCACAGCTATTGATTACATTCTGCGTATGGCTGATATGACCTACATCAAAAACGACAATATCATTTATGTCGGCACTGCCGATGTTCTTAACAGCAACTTTATCGACAGCAAGGCTCTTACAAGAGTTGTTCTCAAATACATATCTTCCGACACTCTTATGTCACAGCTTTCCACTCTCGGTATCAGCGTTAAGGTCATTAAGTCCGACATCAACCTCAGAGAATTCTGGATCAGCGGTTACCCCATGGAGCTTGCAAAGACCTACGAGCTTATCCAGACTCTCGACAACAAAAAGAATATTACCACCGGCAGCGCGAGCATCAGCTCTTACCTTACCGCTATCGAGATGAACCACATCACCGCAAGTGAATTCAGCGGTCTGCTTTCTTCACTCGGTTTGCACACGGGCATCACCATGGCGGCTCACCCCATGACCCTTTATGTATACGCTACCGGCGAAGCATATAACGATATTATGAAAATCAAACAGCTCGTAGACTATGCCGATGCAAACGCTTCCGCAGAGGGCGGCGAAGGCGAAGGCACAGGCGAAGGCACGGGCGAAGGCGGCGAGGATGTTGTTATCACCGACGGCGAAACCTCACTTGCAAAAGTCGAGCTTAAGTACATCACCAAGGAAGATGCCGCAAGCATCGTAAGCACATTCGGCTACGAAGTTGAGCTCCTCGGTCTTGACCTCTACGAGAAGGTTGTTTGGGTCAAGGGCGAAAGCGAAGAAGTGAACGATGCCGTTGCACGCATCAAAGAGAACGATAAAGAGGAAAATGACGCCTCCAAGACTATGTTCCAGTATGAGCTTAAGAACATCGTTGCTTCCGAATTCCAGAGCAAGGCTGCCTTTGTTAACCTTGAAGGCGTAGAATTCTATTACGGCAATTATCCGAGCCTTACCAAGTCATTTATGGTTTACTGCAGCAAAAACAAAGTCGATGAAGTAAAAGCACTTATTGATTCACTTGATAACAACCTCGGTGAGATGTACTATCCCATCACCAATATCACATCTCAGAGCGAGCTCGATATGCTTGCCGCCAAAGAGGCTCTTGTTGTTAAATTCATCAATATTCCCGGCGTTACGGTCGATTGCTTCGAGCTTTCCGAAGACCTTGATCCCGCAGAGGATACATTCAAATACATCCTCTATGTTCTCGAGTCTCCCGAAAATATTGACCTTATCATCAATATGTGGAATACCATCGGTTAATCATTTCTTGGAGTTGAATCGCTTTGAATTTTTTAAATGAGCAAGCAGAGTATCCCGTTACTCTTGAAGACCTTCTCAGACTTACTGTTGAAAAGAAAGGCTCCGACCTTCATATAGTTGTAGGTATGCCGCCGTGCATCAGAATAGACGGCGACATTATGAAGCAGGATTTTCCCCCTATGTCACCTGCGGCGGTCGAAACACTTCTTTTTCAGGCTTTGAGTGAGAAAAATAAAAAAGATCTTCAAGAGAATCTTGAACTTGATATCTCATACTCGGTGCCGAAATGTGCGCGTTTCAGAGGTAACGTAATTGTTCAGCGCGGTACGCTTGCGGCGGTTTTCAGAGCGATTCCCTACAACATTCCCGATCTCAGCCAGCTCGGTCTTCCGGCTGATGTTAAAAGACTTTGCGCACTTCCGCGCGGGCTGATACTTGTTACCGGCCCCACGGGAAGCGGTAAGTCCACCACACTTGCCGCAATGCTCAACTATATGAATACCAACTTTGAGTATAATATAGTTACGGTAGAGGACCCCATCGAGTTCCTCCATTCACACAAGCGCTCGATTGTGAGGCAGCGCGAGCTCGGCGGCGATACATTAAGCTTTAACAATGCTTTGAGAACGGTGCTCCGTCATGACCCGGATGTTATTATGATAGGCGAAATGCGTGACCCCGAAAGTATCAGCATAGCGCTTACCGCGGCTGAAACCGGTCACCTTGTTCTGTCAACCTTACATACGCAGACGGCTCCGCTCACCATAGCCCGTATTATAGACTCATTCCCGAGTTCACAGCAAAATCAGGTGCGCAGCCAGCTTTCCAATACGCTGCGCGCGGTGCTTTCGCAGCAGCTGCTTCCGCGAATCGGCGGCGGTCGAGTTTCGGCAGTCGAGTATATGGTGGACACACCCGCTATACGCAATATGATTCGTGAGGGCAAGGATCATCAGATTTACAGCACCATGCAGACCGCTCAAAAAGAGGGTATGCAGACTATGGACCAGGCACTCATAAAGCTCCTGCGCGAGCAGCAGATAACGCGTGACAGCGTGCTTGAAAACTGCGTTGAGCGTGCCGAGGTACTTCGCCTTATTCAAGCCTATTAAGTTATATTTTCACACTAAGGGGGCACACCTTTGGAATTTTCATATGAGGCATTAAACCGCCAGGGTCAAGCCATAACCGGTAAAGTTGTTGCCGATAATACCGCCGAAGCGTACGAAAAATTGCGCGAAGCAGGCGTGGTAGTTACAAATCTTGCCGAAGTAAAAGGCGGCGGCGTTAAAAAATCAAGGGGCAAAAAGGTCGGTCTTGCCGATATGTCTATGTTTGCCCGTCAGCTTGCCGCTATGATTGGCGCGGGTATTCCCGTTACACAGGCTATGCAGACTCTTGCAGGGCAGACCTCCAATGCAACACTTGCGGCTTCGATTAAAAACATAGCCGATGATGTTGAAGGCGGCGCAGCTCTTTCCGATGCATTTTCGGAGCAGCGTCCGGTATTTTCCGATTTGTTCTGCTCTATGATAGCAGCCGGCGAAATGGGCGGTATGCTCGATAAAACGCTGCTTGCCATGTCCAACCAGCTGCATAAGGATAAACAGCTTAAAGATGCTATTAAATCCGCCACACAGTACCCCAAGATGGTTGGCTCATTCGCAATAGTAATCGTGTTCGTTATGCTTATTGTCATGGTTCCCACATTCGAGGGTATGACACAGGGCGCAACCGACCTTAACTTTATTACACTTACCGTTTACGCAATGTCGCACGCTCTGCGTGAAAAATGGTACATAGTTTTCCCGGCGATAGCAGCGGTGATTTTCGGTATAGTTATGATTATTAAATCCCCGCCCGTTAAGATGTTCTGGGAAAAACACAAAATGAACGCTCCCATAGTAGGCGAGCTTATTACCAAAACAATTCTTGCGCGTTTCTGCCGTATATTCGCCACACTTATTTCCGGCGGTGTTACTGCGGTCAAGGCTCTTGAAACAGCAGGTCCCACATCGGGCTCCAAGCTTGTGGAGGATGCAGTTACCAAAGCCATTGAAGAAGTCGAAAACGGCGTTACCATACACGAGGCGCTTGATGAAAGCAAGCTCTTCCCGCCAATGCTTATCAGTATGATAGCCATCGGCGAGGAGGCGGGCTCACTCCCCATAATGCTTGACAGAGTTGCCGAATTCTATGAGGAAGACGTTGACACCATAGCCAAGAACCTCGGCTCCATACTTGAGCCCATAATGCTTGTCGGACTCGGTTCAATCGTCGGTTTCCTCATCGTTGCACTTTACCTTCCCGTATTCCAGGCAACCACATCTTACCAGGGCTAAGCCTAAACCTAAGGAGATTGATATATATGGCAAAAGTGAACAGTTTTATCGGTATCGAATTCGATTCACACGAAATTCGTGCCGTTGAGCTCACCAAGGGCTCCGACGGTTCGGCAAAGGTTTCGGCATTCGGTAAAAAGCAGTTGAGTGAAAATGTTATTACCGGCGGAATTATAGCCGATTCACCTCTTTTCGTTTCGTCTATGGGCGAGCTGCTCAAAAACGGCGGTTTCAACCTCGCATCGCCTGCGGTTATCGGCGTAAACAATGAAAATGTTATTATGCGTTACGCCACATTCCCCAAGGTGCCGGATGATAAGCTCAAAGGTGTTATCACCATGCAGGCGCAGGATTTCATTCCCGTGCCGGTTACCGAACTTGAGCTTGATTTCGTAGTGATTGACGAAACCGTTGATGATGACGATCAGCCCGCAATAAACGTTCTTCTTGTCGGTGCCCGTAAGACTATGATTCAGAACCTCATCACCAATTTTGAGGAAACGAAGCTTACCGTTACAGATATCGACAGCGCATTTCTTGCATGGGCACGCGCTGCTATGGAAAAAATCGCTGAGGATGAAACAGTCGGTCTTCTTAAGCTCAATGACGATGTGCTTAATTTCGTAGCCGTCAGCGGCAAAGAGATTAAGATGGTCCGTTCCATCAATATTCCCGACAGAGCCTCTGTTGAAGTCAAGCGTGCGTTCAATGCCGCAGACAACATCCTCGACTCTGAGCTTGATACGATTGCAGATTTGCTTTACAGTGAACTTTCCTCGTCAATCAACTATTACCAGATGCAGACCGGTGCCATAATCAGTTCCGTGCTGTTCTCCAGCTCGACGGTACTTGAAAGTAAGATTCTTGAACGCCTCAGCGCAAAAGCTTATGTTCCTCTTACAATTCCCGAACTCTGTGATGAGTATACATACGGCGATTTTAATGCAAGTGATTATGCAAGCTGCATAAGCCTTGCAAAAGCGGCAATGGAGGGGTAAAGAGTGAAATATAAAGTCAGTTTGCTTCCCGATATTAACAGGAAGCGCTTAAACGGTAAAAAGAAAAGTGAGCAGATTCAGGTCTATGCACTTTCAATTATGTTAGTACTTTTCGCGGCACTTCTTCTTGTAGTCGGCGCAAGATTCTTTGCGCAGAGCCGGCTTGAAAAAATCCGTGCGCTCGATGAAGCCTGCAAGCAGGAAGTCAGCGAGCTTGAGCAGTACCGTGAAATCAACGCTACTCTCAAATCCAAAATGGAGCTTATTGAGAGCATTCAGGTGCAGGAGCCGGAGCTTTCAAACTTCATTGCAATTATCAGCAATATGGAGCATACGGGCGTTTCCATCACTTCATTGGATTGCGCCGATTGGAAGGTTGAGCGCATTTGCGTAATAAGCGGCACTTGCTCCAATCGTACCGAGTACCTCAAATTTGAGGAAGCTCTCGCAGCTATCGAAGGTGTAACCGGCGTTACAAATGCGGGTTACACAAGCAATGCCGGTTCAGCCGACAGCCTTGTGCAGTTCACAGTCAATGTTGCCTGCGGCGGCGGTTTTGTACTTGACCTTGCTCCCATAGGGCCCGACGGTCCCATAATCGAAACCACTCAGATCGACGAAAACGCCGGTATAGTAGCATAAGGAGGGGAGTATTATGAATAAAAACATCAATTTCAAAGACCTTAAAAACTCCCCGATATTTACAGTAGTTATACTTGTGTTGGTGATTCTCGGTTTGATTGCGGGTATCGTGCTCTTTACACTTGATATCGGCAATATCAAGAAAGATATTGTTTCGGCAAAAGAATCGTATGTTCTCAATCTTAAAGAAGTTGCCACACTTGAAAAACTCCGCGATGCCAGCAAAAAGGCTGAGGAGCAGCTCAAGGTTTACGACGGGATTCTGCCCAATGAACTCGGCGACGGCTATCTTCTTGAAGAACAGATGATAAAAGGTATGCAGAATTTCGGACTTACCGTTAATTCTTCAAGCATTTCGCAGGCGCAGAGTGCCACTATGGAAACTTCGTTTGCCGTAAATGTAACGGGTACCTTTGCAAATATTCACAGTTATATGAATTATATTGCCGGCCAAAAGCAGATTCAGCGCCTTGACAGATGCACTCTCAATGCAAATGACGACGGTACTTATACTGCCGACCTTACTGTAACCGTGCTTTCCGAAAGCGGCGCAACAAATGTTGCCGCAGCACAGTAATTATTCGGCGGGCCTTTCAAAAAATCAAAGGGGAAGATAATTTTGGTAGAAAAAGTAGTTATTCCCGGTAGCGTTGGTTATTTCCTTGTAAAAAACAATGTAATTACCGAGGAACAGTTGTACGAAGCACTTGAAGTACAGGAGAATGATAAGTCTACTCTTATCGGTACAATTCTTGTAAATTTAGGCTACTGTACTGAAAATGATATAGCAAAAGCAATATCTCAGAAAACGGGCTGCGACCTTGTTTCCATAGAAGATGTCGGCATAAACTTTGCGGTTGCAAATATTATTCCGGCTGAGATTGTTGCGCGCAAATATGTTCTTCCTCTTTACCAGGATGATAAGCGCCTGTTCGTTGTTATGCGTAACCCCAACGATGTTGTTACGCGCGATAACCTGTCGGTAATCACCGGCGGTATGGAAATAGTTCCCCTTGTTTCCACCGATACCGAGCTTACCGCGGCTATCAATACCATAGTAAATAACGCATCATCCATAGATACTTATGATGAAGACGAGGCTGAGGATGATCTCGAATCCCTCGATGACCTCGCATCCGATGAAAAACCCGCAGTTCAGCTTGTTAACCAGGTTATCACCAATGCGGTTAAGGCTGACGCATCCGATATTCACATCGAACCGCTTGAAAAATCAATGCGTGTCCGCCTTCGTATAGACGGCGTTCTGCATGAGGTGCTGACACAGCCCATTAAGCTGCACGCATCGGTCGTGTCGCGTGTTAAGGTTATAGGCGGTATGGATATCGCCGAAAGGCGTGTCCCGCAGGACGGTCGTACAACCGTTAAGGTCGACGACAGAACATTCGATATCCGTATTGCAATACTTCCCTCAGTTTACGGCGAAAAGATCGTTATGCGTCTTCTCGAGCGCGGCTCCAAGGCAGTTCAGCTCAAGGATATCCGCTTCTCCGAAGCACAGCTCGAATCATTTATGCGCACCATCAATATGCCGTACGGCTTTCTGCTTGTTACAGGGCCTACCGGTAGCGGTAAATCCACCACACTTTACGCCACACTCGCCGAGGTCAGCGATATTTCCAAGCACGTTATCACGCTTGAAGACCCCGTTGAGCGCCGTATGCCCGGTCTTTGCCAGGTTCAGATGAATACCCGTGCAGGTATGACCTTCGCGGCAGCACTCCGTTCGGTACTCCGTGCCGACCCCGATATCGTCATGGTCGGTGAAATTCGTGATGGCGAGACTGCAAAAATCGCGGTTGAGTCAGCTCTTACCGGTCATATGGTTTTCTCCACACTGCATACCAACGATGCACCCAGTGCTCTTACCCGTCTTGATGAAATGGGCGTTGAGCCGTTCCTTACCGCATCTTCCGTTGTCGGCGTGCTTGCACAGCGTCTTGTTCGTGTGCTCTGCCCGCGCTGCAAGGAGGAGTACGAAATCACCTACCGCGAATTACTTAACAGTATGCCCGATTTCCCGCACGAGGGCAAATCGCTTGACGATACCGTTAAATTGTACAGACCTAAGGGCTGCATAGCCTGCAGCAATACGGGTTATAAAGGCCGTCAGGGCGTTTTCGAGTTTATGACTGTTACACCCGAAATGAAAGACCTCATCATTAAACGCGCAAGCGTTTTTGAAATCAAAGAGCTCGCTATGAAGCAGGGTATGCACACTCTGCGCCAGGAGGGCGTTGACAAGATTCTTAACGGTATCACATCCGTAGAAGAAATTCTTCGTGTTATCGTTTAATTTCACAATTTGTAACACTTTCTTCAAATTTCCATAAAGTTTTAGTGGTAATATAAAATAAAATAGCGGTAGTTATCGGCGCGCCGCCTGACTTGCGAAACGAGTGCCGAATATACTGCTGCTGTTGAACAAAATGTTTATTTTGAATATAGAATTAATTTTTACCGCAAATCTTAAAAAAAGTATAAATATTAATCAACAACAGATGTTTAAGGAGTAGTAATTATGGACTATATGGCAGGCGTTCTTGAAATACTTTACGCTTTTATGAATATGCTTTCCGGATTATTCGGCGGTTTACTGTAAGTTGTAAACGGCGGCAGCAAAATCCCGCTGCAGTTTTACGGGTGTTCGCAAGATAG
>JAZUJG010000024.1:0-7232 GCA_045642645.1 Acutalibacteraceae bacterium
GAATGTCGCCACTATTACAAGCGGCTTGAGCGCAAGGCGAACGGCTGCTTTAAGCGGCTCGCTGCCGGCAATGACTTTCGCAATCGGCGGAGATACGGTGTAGTACGCCTTAACAAATGCTCTGCCGGGTGCGCTCTGCATAAGCACGCTGTCGCGGAAATCGCAAAGCAGACCGACCTCGCTGCTGCCGTGCCCGTATGATGCAGTTGCTATAAAACAGAATGAGGGAACGGTTGCACCTGCCTCGGAATTGTCGCCGTCAAGTATGGAGTCAATGTAAACGCGCAGTACAACGCCGTTCTCATCTACCGTGACAGCACCGTCGCCGGCAGTGCCGTCGCTTAAATATGTGTTCGCAACAGCCCTTGCTTTGTACCGCCCGGAATCCGTATCATCTATTGCGGGATCCGGCACTTGTTTCCCATCCTGTTCCACATAGGTAAAGCCGGGGTCACCGTTCGGGAAACTTACAGCTTTTGCAGATTTGCTTGTAGCCATATTGGGAAAATGGTAAGTAACATCAAGCTCATAAAAAACTTCGTCGCTTGTCGGGGCGCTGCCGGATGCAAAGTCATAGTCATTTTCAAGCGCCATAATTTTTACAACAGCACCGCATTTATTTTCATAGTCGGCGCTGCCATCGAACTTCGTATCTTGATATGCATCTATGGTAATATACATAGGCACATCGGCAAGCAGCTTGGCATTTGCGCGTGTAGCACCCGTGTTCAGCACATAGAGGTAATAGCCGTCATTCACGCCGTTGCCGTCTTTATCTTCAAGCTGGGCATAAAGGTATGAATACGATTTATCCGTCACAGAGCCGTTCGGCACAACAGCGGTTGTGCCGAAAATATCGGCAGAGGTAGCAGCTGTAATATTTGTTCCTTTTTGCAGAAGTTCGGCAACATTTTTTACAGCCTCCTGCTTTTCGAAGCGTTCTTCACTCTTATTGAATGAACGCCAAGCGGATTGCGAAAGGTTTATGAGTGCGAATGCACCGAAGCCGAGCATTATGAGCACTATCATCAGCTCAACGAGGGTAAACCCTTTTTTAGATTGTAAGAAACGGAACATACGGGTTCCCCCTTTCTTTATGCTCTGCCCGAAATGCTGTAAAGCGGGTCGTCTGTTACGGTAACCATAGTACCGCTGACCGTGGCGTTTTTGGCTGTCTTTTTGAGCGTTTCCAGGTCTGCTGCAAGTACGAAGCCCTTGCTGCTGTTTACACCGCAGGCGTAGTAGTAGCCGTTTACAATAACACCGTCCTGAATTTCGTAACCGGCACCAATAAGGTGAACGACCTTCCAGACAAAATCGCCGCGTACAATTTCGTCACCGACTGTTTTTTCCTCGTAGCAGCCGATAATCACACAGGGCGACACACCGGGTTTGACTTTGCCGGTAATAACTACAAGGTCTTCGCCCGCGGTAATGGAAACTATTTCGCTGAAATATTGGGTGGTGTTGGCATTGTCGCCGGTAAGACCGGTGAGCGATACCTGCTCCATTTTGCCTGCGCCGGATGCATTCTTTACGGAATCGGCTGCGGTAAGGTCGGCAATGTAACTGACAGGATTTACGCTACCCGAAGAAGCCGAACCGGTAGCACTTGCGGTTGCCACGAGGGACTTGAACACTCTGCCGGTGCTGTCGCCGTAGTAAGCGTAGTAGCTCTTATTTTCGGTTTCGCCGGAGCCTGAGCTTTCTACCATAAGGTCGACCGCGGTGAAGCGTACGCTCTGGCGGGCGTGTGTACCGTAATTGCCGCCGAATGCGGTAGTATAAGATGCTGCAGAAGCAGGTGCAAGATTATAATAAATACTTTTAGAACCATTTGTTCCGTCGCTCCAACTTACAGATGGTGTAGCATTCGTCGCTGAATCCGAAAGGAAATCCGTATCCATAGTGGCATTATCTTTAAAATAAAGTTTGTTATTAAAACTCGTGTCGCCGGGAGTGCAAACCGCAAGCACGCCATCGTTGAATATGCCGCCAAGGGCGGTTGAACTGTTATTTGTGTTGTTAACATGGTCAGCACCGCTTACCGCCTGAATATCAAGCCATTGATATGTGCTGCCTGAAACAGCATAGCCAACACCAACAACCACACCCTCACATTCGGCAGTTTTTGTAATGCTGTAGCACTCACCCGGAAACCAGACATTATAGTAATCGTTATCCACATTGTTCCAATATTCGTGCCCTTTTAGGTTGGTTATGCTTTTGCCGTCATTATACTGTACAGTGTAATTGGCTTGATGAGCGGCGTTACCATAGTGCGAAAGGAAATAATACTCCTCATAGGATTTGTATTTTTCGTAAAGGTTGTCATCATCCGCGGATGTAAGCTTGCCGTCGCCGTTTTTATCGGTTTTACCGTAGCTGATGCGCGAGAATATAAATTCACGGTTTGAGGAATAACCGAGTGTAAAATACAAATCATTCAAATGAATGTTTTGCGATTTCATACTTGTATAGAATCCGTTTACAGAATCATTTACAGCGTTGCCCTCATTTATGCTTAAAACATTATTTGATTCCGTAAGAGAATTGGCAGCGGTGTAGTTTGACGCCGTAACTTCCGTGGCGGAAGAATTTAATGTTAATTGAGCATCAATGATGGTATCCCAATTGGGCTCTGTTATAGGGTCACCAATAGGCCTTTTGAACCACTCGTTTCTTTCTCCACTACTTAGTTTCATTACATCAGCATAAGAAAGTGTCGACCAACCGTTCCTTGTATGATTATTCCAACCCAAAGCTGTTGCATTATAACCAACATTGACAAGTGCGCACCAACAACCCGAAGTTCCAACATAATGACTGTCATGTTGACGTTGGTATGTTGCATAATGTGTTACGCCGTTAACAGTATACGCCCTGTCGAGCGAAGAATCGGTAAGGAACTTGGGATCCATACCTAAAGTGGTTATTCTGTTAATATCACCCGTTGCATCTGATGCTTTATAAATGGTAGTACCGTCGGTTTTCGTAGTACCGTAAACACAGTAACCCGTGGTACCGCCGGTAGGCTTATCGTCATAATCGCCCGCGTAACTAACCGATTTATAAGAATAGTCATTATCCTGCTGCAAAATATAGCAGTTCGCATCTATGGAACCTACATACAGTATTCTGTTGAGCGAGGGAACAAAAACCGCGTCGGATATTCTAACATTTGATTCACTGCTGTAATCCTTTTTGGCATTGCCTGCGGTATTGAACCATTTGTCAATATCACCGTCATCAACGTCAGTGAGCAAATCTTTGAGGTTGCCGGTACTCATTGAAACCACGGCAAGTGATGAAAGCTTGTTATATCTGTTCAAATCATTATTACCAGTACTGTGGTAAGCGTGTTCCCAACTGCTGATTTGAGAGTTGTTTTTATTCTCATTTATATTCAGATTCCACACCGAATGATAGCCACTGAAATCCGACCACTTATCCATAGCTCCGTGAAAACGAAGTGCGCAGCCCCATTCATTAAGAATGTAAGATATTTGACGTCTTCCCTGCATTCTGTATGTAAAGTCAGTAATAAGACCGTTTCTGAAATATGAATAGGTGGCACGCGTTGTGAAGGTCTGTGTACCGGTACCGCGGTTTTTGCTGTCCTCGGTCTGCCAGCAGCGGTCAGAGCTGCGGTCGCCCTTTCCGCCGTAGTCTACGCTGAATTTTTTATCCGTTTTAAATACTGTATAAAAGAATTGGTTTGTGTAGTCGCCGCTCCAGAGCGCAGGATAAACCTTGGAGCCGTCATCGAGTTTATATATTTTATCTGTGATTGTGAGATCTTTTGTGCTGTCACTTGTAGGTGAATTCTTTAAAATATACATTCTGTAAACAGCGCCCTTGTCGCCGGTAATAACATAATACGGGTCAAGTGTGCCGTCACTGTCGTTATTTACAAATGAAACATTCTGAAGCGTTACAGTATTGTCTTTGGGTGTATTGCCCTGCACAATTGAACTGTTTGCCGTGGGCATATCTCTGCCCTCGACAGTCAGAGTGTTAACATTTTCGGTCGTGCCGTTCGTTTTATGGTTGATTACGGTTTCCACGCCGGCGGTGGTGTAGTAGTCGCTGTATGCGGTTTTACCTACTGCCATAATGGTGGGGGCTTTAATATACAGGAAGCAGCTTACACTCTGCGGTTTATCCTTTTCATCACGGAAGAATACGGTTATTTTTACCGGAGACTTGGTGAAATCGCAGCCTTCGATTCTGAATGTGATTCTGCCGCTAGCAGCATTATATGTTATTTTTTCCTCGTCAACCGTTGCCGGTATGGGCGATTTGTAATTGTAAACGAATTCTTCATCGCCTGCGTTGTTGGCACCAGCGGTCTTATCCGGGAAAAGAACAGCTATATGTATATTTTTGCTGCCGGAAGCAGGGGCCGTATATCCGACTGTGCATTTATCGAATACGATATTGGTGGTTTGAATAATTACATCGTGGTACGAAGCATCATCATAAACCGTACTCGGCGAAACAAGGTTTACCTTTGCCCTTGCACCACGGAACATAGTTTCAAGATCATCCTGATAGCTTGATGCTATTTTCCTGCCATTGATATCAACATTGGTTATAAAATTCTCAAAATTAGCATTGAAAGGTACTATTTTTGTGGAAAGGCGCTCTGCAAGACCTTCTTCAATCTCTGATTTGGCTTTATAGGTGTTTTCGGTTCTGGCGCCCGCGTCATACAGTGAACTGTATGAGCTTAACAGCATGGGGGAAAATACGAAAACAACAAGTACGAGTAATGTGAATGCCACAAGCAGCTCCACATAAGTCATACCTCTCTTGTTTTTGAAAAAATGTTTCATAACTTATCCTCCCAATGTGGTTTTGAATGCGTAACCGGTAGGGGCGGTACACTGTATCCGCCAGGGTCAGCCGCGCAGCGGTTGACAGTTTAATGAATAATGAATGATGAATAATTTCGGGGCGCAAAGCGCCGGATTATGAAATTTAACGATTGTGAAAATCAACGCAGTTCACAAAAACGGCGTGGTGTTTATAATATATGTGGTTTTCATTTGTCAATCGCTGTGCGATTGACCCGGGCGGCACGGGGTGTCGCCCTTACAGATTAACTATCCCAAACAATGTAATAATCGTCTGCCTCGGGGTATTTAAGCGGCGAGTCATCGTCACCTACATTGCCGAGGTAATATAAATCCTGCTCACAGTAGTTTTTACTCGTGAAGGATGTCATATACAAATTGAAAATATCCTGCTTGGCTCTTGACCAGACCTTCCACCAACCAACATTAGTTTCAAGCGTTGCCGAGTATTTCGGGTAGATAACATCCATAAAATAACCCGAAAGCGAGAAGCCCATATTGGTGCCCGTGTCTGTGGTGACTTCTGAATTAAAGTAATAAACATCACCGGCATTGGCGAGTTTATAGCACTTCATATCAGTTGCCTTATAGTAAACGGTGTTGCTCATTTCATACCAATGTTCACTGTACGGGCTGCCGTTTTCAAGGTAGGGAACTACCCAAATATATGCATCTGCGGCAAAATACACCATACCCGCTTTCACAACCTTGCCATCTTTGGGGTTTGCTGCAACCTGCTTTTCGTCCTTAATTGAGCCATCCTGATTTCTGCCGGTATTGATATAACTGTAAGGTGTGCTTTTGGGCGCCGAAAGCACTACTGTGCTCATACGCCTTGCTTCATCGTTCTTTGATGCCGGCGGCGTATAAAGCGAAACCATACACTCAACTTTATTCTTAAAGTAAATCGTAGGCGCCTGGAACATCATAACCTTATAAAGCGAGTGGTTCTTATCACCTACATCTATAAAGTTACCTATCTTAATCGCAATACCGTCGCCGAGGCGGTCGGTACGGCAGGGGTTAACAAACAGCGAAATGGGGCAATCGACCTGTATTGCGTTTGTTGCCGTGAAAGCGACGAAATTATCGCGCTGCGCATCTGTGTCATACCACGAAGCCATATTGTATGCTCTGAGGCAGCTGAAGGTCGGGTCGTTTTCGGGTATGGTGCCGACCTCCGGGAAAAGACCGAATGTAAGGTCATTGGCATTAAAAGAACTGTGCTCGTCTTTTCCCTGTGTTTCGGCATACATTTTTGTGGGGTCCTCGGGATCGCGCAGGTAATCGAAAGAAATGCGCATGTTGCCGAGGCAGCTGAATGTATACAGCGGCTGATGAACATAATGCTCTTTTTCAAGCGATGAGTCCATAGTGTTATATTTAAGCGGAATAACGCCCGTAGCCTTGGCGGTGTTGGGGAAAACCTGATTTGAACCGACCGATGCCGGAAGTATCCATTCCTGATCGTCCGGCTCTGTGGGCAGAACAAGTATGCACTTGCGGTTGCCCGCTTTGCCGTTAACATAGGCATAGGATGTGAAAACAATGTTTCTGTTGTGTATCTGAGTGTACTGATACCCGTCGCCGGTGTAATCTTTTTCTTCCTTAATAGACTTCTCCATAAGAGAGCGTTTCTTTTCGTAGTCGTCTTTATCAATTTTGACAGCATCACCGGTGGATTGATCTATTCTGAAATAGTCTATGGATGCATCATAGTTAACATGGCAGGTGGAAAAACCTATGAATCTCTGCTTACCCTCCAAGTAAGTTTTTAGTGTGGCTACAATTTCTTCTGTGGATTTACCGTCTCCCTCAACGCCGGTAACAGACTTATAACTGACCTTTGTACCGCCGGTTTTCGTAAGATCCGCATTGTCGTCGTAATACATAATAAGATACCCCATATCAAGCGGGTGCTTCGTCTGCTCGTTTTCGTCGCGGTCGTCAAAAAACGGGGTGAGTTTATCCCTTACATCCTGCGCGGTAGCTTTATTTTCCCCCTCAAGTGTAAGCCCTGCGATATCGTAAGAAACCTCTTGTGCCAAATTCGCATCAGCGGAAAATGCGCAGTTATAAATGTCTTCAAATGCAGCAACACTCATTTCGAGGTTAGTTCTTGCGAGGTATGAGGCGCGTTGCTTATCTGTGCCCTTTATAGATTCGCGTGTAGCATCTTCACTCATAGTGAACATTACCGGCAGCAATAGCGTGAGTATAAGCAATATCGAAAGCACGGCAATAAGAGCCACGCCGTTGCGGGCTTTAAGAATCCTTATTGACTTTATTTCGTCAACAGTTCTTTTCATTTCGGTTCCTCCAAATGCACATATAGGGCGGCTTTTTGCCACCCGAAAAAACAGAAATTTACTG
>JAZUJG010000025.1:0-5066 GCA_045642645.1 Acutalibacteraceae bacterium
CGCATAAAAAGCATAATTGATGAGGTTGCCTCGGATTCCTCAATAATTCTGTTTATTGATGAGCTGCACAATATAGTCGGCGCAGGCTCTGCCGAGGGTGCGGTGGATGCCGCCAATATTTTAAAGCCGTCGCTTGCCCGCGGCGAAATACGCGTTATAGGCGCAACTACGGTTGACGAATATCGTAAATATATCGAAAAGGACCCCGCACTTGAACGTCGCTTTCAGACTGTGAGCGTGGATGAGCCCGATTGCGAAGCCACGCTCGAGATGCTGCGCGGCTCGCGGCCGCTTTACGAAGCGCACCACGGTGTTATTATAACCGATGAAGCGCTTGAAGCCGCGGTAACTCTCGGCTCACGCTATATAAGTGACCGCTGGTTTCCCGATAAAGCGGTCGATTTGATAGATGAAGCATCCTCGCGCGTGCGCCTCGGTGCCATGGCTTTGCCCGAAGAACTCAAAAGCCTTGAAGCCGAGGTCAAGGATGTTGCCGAAAGGAAAAACCGCGCGGTCGACGGGCAGGATTTTGAGGGCGCCGCAAGTCTCAGGGATAGGGAAAAGGAGCTTGTGAGCCTTGTGAGAATAAGGCGCCGCGAGTGGTACGATAACGCAAAAAATCAGACACAGACGGTGACCGCCGCCGATGTTGCGGCAGTTGTTTCCGCCTGGAGCGGCGTGCCCGTAACGCGCATAACCGAAAGCGAGAGCGAACGCCTTATGCGGCTCGAGGATGAATTGCACCGCCGCGTGATCGGGCAGAGTGCCGCCGTGAATGCCGTTGCCCGCGCGGTGCGGCGCGGGCGTTCGGGCTTTAAAGACCCCAAAAGACCGATAGGCTCATTTCTGTTTTTAGGTCCTACGGGTGTCGGCAAAACCGAGCTTACCAAAGCGCTTGCCGAATGTCTTTTCGGCTCCGAAAACCGCATAATCAAAACCGATATGTCCGAGTATATGGAAAAACATTCCGTTTCCAAACTTGTCGGTTCACCGCCCGGTTATGTCGGCTTCGATGAGGGCGGACAGCTTACCGGCAGGGTGCGCAGGCATCCGTATTCTGTTGTACTTTTTGATGAACTCGAAAAAGCCGACGGCGAAATTTTCAAGATTCTTCTGCAAATACTCGAGGAGGGCGTGCTCACGGATTCTTCGGGCAGAAAAGCCGATTTCAGAAACACCGTTATAATAATGACCTCCAATATCGGAGCCTCTCTGATTTCTGCAAAGCGCGATGCACTCGGCTTTACGGGCAGTACCGACGGCAAAGGCAAAAGGGTAAAAGAGCTTGTGACCGACGAGGTCAAAAAATTCTTTAAGCCCGAATTTCTTAACCGTATTGATGAAATGATAGTCTTTGAAAGCCTGACAGAAAGCGAAATGCTTGAAATTGCGCGTAAAATGCTCGGCGAACTTGCCGCAAGAATAAAAGAACTCGGCATAGTTGTCACATTCGATGAAAGCGCCGTAAAGCATATTGCCGCCTCGGGCGAAAACTCGGTTTACGGCGCAAGACCTCTGCGCCGCGCCGTTACCTGCGAAATTGAGGACAGACTTTCGGAGATGTACCTAAAAGGCGAGCTCAAAGCGGGCGGCGAATACCGCGTGCGCTTTGAAAGCGGCGATATAGCCGTTGACATTCCCCGTAATTGAAAGTATAATATAGGAAACTGATTCAATGAGGGGAAACTATGTTCGGTAAAAAGAAACAGCAAAAGCCCACGGGTTACACATATAAGCCGCGCGAATTTGACCGCGAGGAGCGCATAGCGCTTCAGAAAATCGTGTCAAATATCCCCGTAACGCGCAAAATGCTTACGCAGGATATGCTCGTCAACGCCCTGACTAATTATGTCGCCAAAAATATTAAAACAGGCTCCATGGCGGCAAAAAATGTGAACACCACAAAGGACCCATATCTGTTTTTCAAATCATATAAGGAGCTTGTGGAAAGTACCGAGCAGCTTATAAAAATCGAGCCGTATTGGCGCTTTGAGGGAATGGGTCCCACCGAGCAGCTTGCCGATATTATCGAAAAGAAAGACAGACTTATAAAAGGCTTTCTCTGCGATGCTTTCGGCGACCTTGTCCAAAAAATCAACGCAAAGCATACAGCCTCGGGCAAGCAGAAGCTTTTCGATGATTTTCAGAATGCCCTGCTTGTAAACTCCGATATTATGGGCGAGGAGAATTTCGCCTATTTCAAGGAGCTTTGCGCCGAAAAACTCAGTATAACCGACGAAACACCGCAGAAGGAAACCGCGCCCGAAAGCGAAGGGGAAGCTGCGCAGAATATTGAAGAAACCGCCGAAGAATCCGAAAATAATACTTGACAAATTTATAACGCAGGTGTAATATTCAACTATACTTTAAACCTATGAGCAAGAATAGTAGCCCGAATCTTTGCTTCAAAGAGAGCCGCGTACGGTGCAATGCGGTGTTGCAAATTCGTGTGAATGGGCTTGCGAGGGCGGTGCGAAAGCGTAAGCGAGTAGCTTCCGACGGGGACCGCACCCGTTACCAAGGCGGCGCGTATGTAGTACGCGGCAGAGCGGCAGTTTTACTGCAATTTGGGTGGTACCGCAGGATTTTACGATCTTGTCCCTTACAACAGGGGCAAGGTCTTTTTTGTTTGTAATTTTTATGAGCGAGGTAATATATATGGAAAACACAGCTCCCGAAAAAAAGAAAATAGTTTTAAGCTGCATTCAGCCCACGGGTACGCCAACCCTCGGCAACTATCTCGGTGCGCTTAAAAACTGGGCAAAGATGTGCGGCGATTACGATTGCCTTTACGGCGTGGCGGATCTTCACTCCATTACCGTTCCCACGTTCCGCGACAATCCCGCGCAGCTCAAAAAGAATACCTATGAGCTTTACGCACTGCTGCTTGCTCTCGGCATCGACCCGCAGAAAAATGTCGCGTTCGTGCAGAGCCACGTTCCCACACACGCGCAGCTCGGCTGGATACTCAACTGCTACACACAGTTCGGCGAAGCCGCAAGAATGACTCAGTTTAAGGACAAAAGTCAGCGTTATGACGGCAATGTTACCGTTGGTCTTTTCGATTACCCAGTGCTTATGGCGGCGGATATCCTCATCTACAACGCCGACTATGTGCCGATAGGCGCCGACCAGAAGCAGCACCTTGAAATCGCAAGAAATATCTGCGACCGCTTCAATATGATTTACGGCAATGTGCTTAAAATGCCCGAGCCCTTTATAGGCAAGGCGGGCGCAAAAATCACTTCCCTGCAAGACCCTGCAAAGAAGATGAGTAAATCCGACGATAACCCCAAATCCTACATTTCGATGCTCGATGAACCGAATGTGATTATGAAAAAAATCCGCAGCGCCGTTACCGACAGCGATGCAGAGGTTGCTTACCGTGAGGGTAAGGACGGCATAAATAACCTTATGACCATCTACTCCTGCTGCACCGGCAAAACCTATGACGAAATCGAAGCCGAATTCAAGGGCAAGGGCTACGGCGATTTTAAAACCGCGGTGGGCGAGGCGGTAGTAGCCGAGCTTGCACCCATTCAGGCTCGCTACAAGGAGCTTATAAACGATAAAAAATACCTTGAAGAATGTATGCGCAGCGGTGCAGAGCTTGCCACAAAAATTTCGCAGCGCACACTCGATAAGGTTATGAAAAAAGTCGGATTTTATCCGGCTGTAAAGTAATTTGTTTTTAATTTTTCAGAGGTGACATATATGGCAAAAATTCCTTACAAAACTTATCTTGAAGAAAGTGAAATGCCTAAACAGTGGTACAACCTGCGTGCCGATATGATCAATAAGCCCGCACCGCTGCTTGA
The DNA here is from genome assembly GCA_045642645.1 of Acutalibacteraceae bacterium. Lineage (GTDB taxonomy): Bacteria > Bacillota > Clostridia > Oscillospirales > Acutalibacteraceae > DTU089. The sequence continues at coordinate 3,819 of JAZUJG010000025.1, forward strand.
TGCTTCCACGGGTAAGCCCATTACTCACGAAGCACTCAGCAAGGTCTTTTGCGATGAGCTTGCCGCACAAGAACTTAACGATACCGATGCATATATCGATATCCCCGAAGAAATTCTCGATTTCTATAAAATGTACCGTCCTTCACCGCTTACAAGGGCGTACTGCCTTGAAAAGTACCTTGATACACCCGCAAAAATCTACTATAAATTCGAGGGTAACAATACCTCGGGCAGCCATAAGCTCAACAGCGCCATTGCTCAGGCTTACTATGCAAAGCAGCAGGGCTTAAAGGGCGTTACCACCGAAACCGGCGCAGGTCAGTGGGGTACCGCACTCGCTATGGCTTGCTCGTATTTCGGTCTTGATTGCGATGTGTTTATGGTTAAATGCTCCTATGAGCAGAAGCCCTTCAGGCACGAGCTTATGCGCACCTACGGCGCATCGGTAACTCCCTCGCCGTCTTTTGAAACCGAAATCGGCAAAAAAATAAACGCCGAGCATCCCGGCACATCGGGCAGTCTCGGCTGCGCAATATCCGAAGCGGTGGAATCCGCCACCACCCGCGAGGGCTACAGGTATGTTCTCGGCTCGGTACTCAACCAGGTGCTTCTTCACCAGACCATTATCGGTCTCGAAGCGGCTGCCGCATTTGAAAAAATCGGCGAAAAGCCCGACATCATCATCGGCTGTGCAGGCGGCGGCTCCAACCTCGGCGGTCTTATCTCTCCCTTTATGGGGCAGAAAATCCGCGGCGAAGCGGATTATGAGTTTATAGCAGTTGAGCCCGCCTCCTGCCCGAGCCTTACACGCGGCAAATTCGTTTACGATTACTGCGATACCGGCAGAGTTTGCCCGCTTCAGAAGATGTATACCCTCGGCAGCGATTTCATACCCTCCGCAAGCCACGCGGGCGGACTTCGCTACCACGGTATGAGCGGCGTGCTTTCACAGCTTTACGATGACGGTCTTATGGGCGCACGCGCCGTTGAGCAGACTGCCGTATTCGATGCCGCGGTCAAGTTTGCAAGGGTAGAGGGCATTCTCCCCGCACCCGAAAGCAGCCACGCAATAAAGGTCGCTATGGACGAAGCTATGAAATGCAAAGAAACCGGCGAAGAAAAGACCATTCTGTTCGGTCTTACCGGCACGGGCTATTTCGATATGATGAGTTATGAGAAATTCAATAACGGCATTATGACCGATTATATCCCCACCGATGAAGAAATCGCCGCAAGCCTTGCCAAAAC